>JADGEG010000150.1 GCA_016744485.1 Arcobacter sp.
ATATAATATAGTTTCAAAATTATAAAATATACTACTTAAAAATTTTATATAATAAAAAATTGTTAAATTTTTTATTATATATCAATATATTGTTTTGATTTTAGTTGAAATCAAACTTACTTAGCTTAAAATAATAAAAGAAAACTTTATATTTGGCATATAAAAAATAAATATTTTACTTATAGGAAGATTATATTAAAATATGAAAAATTATTAAAAAGAAACTGTTTAGTTTACAGATTTATTTTTACTTTACTTTTTTATTTATTTTGTTAAAAATATTTTGAAGCATTTTCTTTTAATTTTTTATATATTTCATTAAAATCAACAGGATATACTCTTGTATCACCTATTGATGTTATAAAATTAGTATCTCCTATCCATCTTGGAAGCACATGATAATGAATATGTTCTTCTATGCCAGCACCTGCTGCTTTATTGATATTCATACCTATATTAATACCTTGTGCATTTAATATTTCTCTTAACATTTTTGTAGCTTGTTTTACAAGCAAAGACATTTCTAACCAAATTTTATCATCTAAATTTTCAGTATTATTTGTATGTAAATTTGGTATTACCATTAGATGACCAGGTGAGTATGGATATTTATTCATAACAACATAAGAATTTTTAGTTCTAAAAAGTACGGCAAATTCTTTATCTTGTTTGGGATTTTTAACAATGTTGCAAAAAACACAAACATTCTTTTTTTCATTTGTAACGTATTGTGTTCTCCAAGGTGCATATAATCTGTTCATAATTAATCCTAAATAAAATTTGGTGCATCATTTGCAAATAAAATTAAATCTTTCTTTTTAGTATAATCAATTAAAGTTTCTTCTAGTTTATTTTTATCTTTTAATATAAATGTTTTTGTTTCATCTATATATTCTTTTAATACAGATATATTTAATGTTCCTGTTAAAATAACATAATCAAAATTTTCATTTATACTTTGCGCTAATAACGCATTTGCATCAGATGTAGACTCAACTAAACCAGGTGTTATTATAACTTTTCGTCCTTCATAAGATGAACATATTTTAATAGCCTCTAACATACCCTCAAGGTTTCCATTAAAACTATCATCAATGATGATTTTATCATTTGCCTTTGATAATTCTAGTCTATGTGCAATAGATTTTATATTTTTAATAGAATTTCTAATTTCTTCTATAGAAATACCTAATTCATATGCAAGCAAAATTACAGCTGTTAAATTAATAGCATTAAAGGAACCTAAAACGGGAGCATAAAAATCTTCATCTTTACCATTAACAATAACAGTAAACCATAAACCATCAAGATTACTCATAGTAACATTCAAATTATTTGGAAATTTTACGATTTTATCATATTCTTTTATAGGTACACTATTATGTACAAAACCTTTTATCATAGAAGGAGATTGTAATATTTCCATTTTAGTATGAATTATATTATCTAACGTTTTAAAATATTCAATATGTTGCTCACCTACACTTCCAATAATACAGTATGTTGGTTTTAAAAACATAGTAATTTCTTTTATATCACCTTTTTGTCTAGCTCCAGCTTCTGCTATATAAATTTGTGTTTTATTATTTAAGTTTGTATTTACATCTACTAAAATACCTGTAATAGTATTTACAGATCGAGGAGTTTTGTGAACATTGTATTTATTTTTTAATACTTGATATAAATAATTTTTAATAGAAGTTTTACCATAAGAGCCTGTAATTAAAATAGTTTGTAATTTAGTAAAGGTTTTAAGTTTTACTTTAGCATTATGTTTAAAAGAAATAAAAAACATATTCTCTAAAATACTTGATACAGCATAAGCTAATAATAAGGGTGCAAAAATTATTGAAATATTATATTCTTCTAAACTTAAAAAAAGTATTTCAAAAGCAAAAGTAATAAATAATAAAATGGCTAAAAATCTTTTCACTCTTGAAGTTAGAACCAAAGATTTAGTAAGTTTCATATTCCAAAAAACAAAACTTGTCAAATATAATAAATAAAAATACAATAAAAAATAAATATTATCTAAGATATAAAACAATACAATTGGTAGTAAAAAATATGTAATATGCCATTGCCATTTATGATGTTTTGAGATTACTCGTTCTAAACTATAATTATACCATTGTAAATTTGTAATTAAATACCAACCTAAAGACATAATTAAGATTATATGTGTAAATATATTAAAGTATTCCATTGTCAATTCTTTTACTAATATCTTCTATATGCTGACAAAAGAAAAAGTGATCTCCTTCGTAAGATGTAAAAATGCTATTTTTTATTAATGAATGTATTGTTTTACCAGATTCTAAGCTCGTTGCAGTATCGTTTTTACCCCAAAAAATCAAAGTATTATTTGTAAAATTTTTAAATATATCTTTAAAATCTTCATTTACAATATTTTTAAATGTTTTATACATAATTTCACTCATATCATTAACATCATTACTTCTAAAGATATTCGTAAGCTTATTTAAACCTAAAGTATTAAAAGATTTTGCAAGAATAATTTGAGTTTTAATACAAAGAGGTTTTTTTTCTAAAATTCCAGCACTACTTAAAAGTACAAGATTTTTAGGATTTAAAAGTACTGCTACTTTTCCACCAAAAGAATGTCCTACAATAGTAGGAAAACTAGAATTCAACTTAGATAAAAAATTTTGAATAATTTTTGAATAATCATGAGTATTTAAAGCATAATCATTTGATGATTTTCCAAAGCCTGGAAGATCTATATAAATATGTCTAAAATTCTCTAAGTGTTTATAAAAAGTTTTTTTCATAAACTCTTTATTACAAGCCCAACCATGTAAAAAAATTATATCTTGTGTTTTATTTGAATGTAGTATTTCATATGATATATCAAATGATTGTTCAAGATATTTAACAGTTTTAATAGCCAAGCTTATTTCCCTTTACTTGCTTGAATTTTATTTACATATTCATAAGTAATAGGTATTTTCTTATTTTTAGGAAGATTTGATGCTAAATTTTTTAATAAAGATGCAAAATCATCAAATAAATAATTAGCCATAGAACCAGGAATAGAGTTTATTTCATTTAAATAAATCTCATCTTCAACAACAAAAAAATCACATCTTATAAGTGAACCATCAAACATAGTATTATAAAGGATTTTAAAAGTATTTTTTAATTTTTCTTTAATATTTGATGATATATCTGCTTTTTTAGCTGTTGATGTTCTTGAAAAATCTAAATATTTTTTATCAAAATCTAAAAAATCCACTTTTTGTGGCTCTTCTACAATAGAAAAATGAAATTCATTTTGAATTTTACATCCTGCTAAATTGTATTCTTTTATTCCTTTTACAAAGGGTTCTATTATAACACTATCATCAAATTCATAAGCAACATCAAGTGCATATTCTAGTTCATTTTGATTATTAACTATACTAACACCAATTGAACTACCAAGCCTTGATGGTTTAATGATAATTGGGTATTGATTTATAATCACTTCATCATTTTTTGTATAATGCTTATAAGCTATTGTTTTAATATTTAAACTTGAAGCATAAGCTTTTGTTAAAAATTTATTAAAACTAATACTACAAGCTTCAACACGAGGTCCTAAATAAGGGATGTCATAAAATTCAAATAAAGAAGATAACATACCATCTTCTCCATCTCCTCCATGACTTAAATTTAAAACCCAATCAAAAGCTATTGTTTTATTAGACAAAAGAGTTTTTGTAAAAAAAGCTTTTTTACCAAGATATACTTTGTTATATTTTGTATATTCACCCAAACTAAATAGTCTTGATTTGATTATATTTGTTGGAATATGATAAAAATCTCTATTTTTATCTAAAAATAAATATATTAATTCATCTTTAATAAGATCTTTCATAGCAATAGCACTTACAATTGAAATCTCATGCTCAAAGCTAATACCACCAAATACTATAACTATTTTCATTTTTTACCTTTTATAAATTATTATTTTTGTAATTTTTTAAGTGCTTCTTTTACTAAATCACTAGTATTGGTAGATACGCAAGTTTTCAATATTTTTGATACTAAGTCTTTTTTAAATCCTAAAGATTCAAGTGCTAAAGATGCTTCTAATGAATAATTATTAGAAGCATCTACTGCACCATCTACAATAAAACCTGATAATTCTACTAAAATCCGACTAGCTCCTTTAGGCCCAATTCCAGGAACTCTTTTTAACATAGTTACATCATTTGAATTAACTATTTTTGAAAATGAACTTGGTGTAAATGTTGAACAAATTGCAAGAGCAACTTTAGGTCCTACTCCATTTATTTTAATAACTGTATCAAAAAGTTTTTTTTCATCTGAGTCTAAAAAACCATATAAACTTTGTGAATCTTCTTTGATAATATGTGTTATAAATAATTTGATATCACTTGTAGTTATCTTTGAGCTACAATTAATGGAAACAAAAACTTGATATATAATTCCATTTACATTTATATTTAAAACAGTTGGTTCTTTTTTTTCTATTAAGCCGTTTAACCCTACTATCATATTAATTCTTTTTTATTTATTTTGATTTTTAAGAATTAATTATATAATATTTCAACTTAAATCATGAGAATATACAATATATAAAAAAATTTAAATAAAGGCAAAGAAACTATGAATGAAATAACAAGTTTTTTTACATCTAAAATAGATGGTAATTTATCTTTTTTTACAAATAATTATGATGAAGTTTTATCAAATAGATTAAAACTAGCAAAAAAATATAACTGTAAATTAATCGATGTTTCAGAAAAACTAAATGAGAGAGATTATCTAGACCACATGCATGTTAATAAAAATGGTG
>JADGEG010000151.1 GCA_016744485.1 Arcobacter sp.
GGAATATATATTGAAAAATATTTTAAATAAAGTAATATATAATTTAATTATATCAATAATTATCACTATCTTATTTATATCAGTAGAGCAAATTTATAGAGTGTATAATGATATTTTAGTATTTAATTTAAATATTAAAAGTTTTTTTGAACAATTAATACTACATTTTTTAATTGTTTCTATCTTTAGCAAAAGGGCTATTATATATGTTTATCTTATTTTAAGTGTTTTAACTTGGTTTCAATTACTTCATTTTTCATATTTTGGAACTTGGATTTTTCCTTTAGAATATTATTTGTTCTTTACAAAATTCCAAGAAACATATGATACTTTTATAAGTGTTATGGATATAACAATACTTCCTACAATATTGATTGTTTTAATATTTTTTATATTATATTTTTTGATAAACAAAGGAAATCATAAGAGATTAAAAACACCATTTTTATCTACTATTTTAATTCTTTTTATTCTATTCTTACCTTTAAGAGTTTATATTAAAGATTCAAAAAAAGGACATAGACCAAGTGTTGAATATTATCCTATTAAAAATACATTTACGAACTTGGCTTATTTAATAGGAAGTATAATACCTAAAAAACTATCAGGACATAGTGGATTAGAACAAAAACTAATAGCAACACCAAAAATAGTTTTACAAAAACCTGACATAAATATTGTTATGATAATGGGTGAATCTTTAAATAGAAACTTTATGTCGCTTTATGATTATAAGATCAAAACTACACCTTTTTTAGACTCACTTAAAAATAAACCAAATTTTTTATATAAAAAAGCTATTTCAGGAGGAGTTGTAACAGATGTTAGTATCCCTAGTTTTTTCAATATGATTAAAAGACCAGATGGTGTTCCTCAAATCATTACAACAAATACTTGTTTATTTAAAATGGCTAAAAAAAATGGTTTTAAAACTTATTTTTATAGCTCTCAATCGCAAGATCAATTATCCCAACTTAAAAATTATTTATGTCCTGTGTGGATTGATCAATATATTGATGGTACATCAAAAACAAAAAATGTAGATATACCTGCTTTGGACGAATTTTTATTAGGCACGATTGATAAAATAGATTTTAATAAATCTAATTTTATTGTTTTACATCAAAGAGGTTCTCATACTCCTTTTTTAGAAACTTACCCAAAAGAATTTGAAAAATTTACAAAACAAAATTCTATTGATAAAAATATTTCGCAAAATACTTTAGAATATCAAAACTCAATATATTATACAGATTATGTTTTATCTAAAATAATTCAAAAAATTCAAAATAAAACAAAAAAACCTACTTATTTTGTTTTTACATCAGATCATTCCACTAATGTAGGGGATAAGAATAGAAATGGGCATGGAAGATTGGATTATGATTCTATTTATCAAGTACCATTTTTTATTTACTCAATAAATGATGCAAGAAATATAAATAATGAATTCTCTTCTTTTGAATATATTTCACATTATCAAATATCTAAAATTTTAAGTTCTTTGATGGGTTATCAAAAAGAAGAATTAATATTTAATCAAAACGAAGATTATTTTGTTTGCGATTCTGATATTTCTGGACTATCCGGTATATTACAATTATCTTTTGATAAAAATAATAAACAAATAAAAAAACTTATAGAATAGTAATATTTATTACTATTTTACTATTCATTGTGTTTTATTAATTTATTTTTTTCTAATTATTAATATTTTATTTTTATTACAATTCTAACATTTTCATTTTTCATTGATGCTTTTTATATCTTTAATACTGCCATAAAAGCTTCTTGTGGAACATTAACTTTCCCTATTGCTTTCATTCTTTTTTTACCTGCTTTTTGTTTCTCTAATAGTTTTCTCTTTCTAGTAATATCTCCACCATAACACTTAGCAGTTACATTTTTACCAGTTGATTTTACAGTTTCTCTTGCTATTATATTTGAACCTACTGAGGCCTGAATAGCTACTTCAAATAATTGTCTAGGAATGAGTTCTTTCAAAGCTTTTATAAACTCTCTTCCTTTTGAAACGGATTTATTTTCTGGAACTATAATAGATAAAGCATCAACTACATCACCAGCAACTCTAATATCAAGTTTTTGCAAAACACCTTCTCTAAAAGCAATTGGTTCATAATCAAAAGAAGCATAACCTTTTGTAGTTGATTTTAATTTATCATAAAAATCCATTACAATTTCATTCATAGGAATATCGTATTCTAATAATACTCTTGCACCTATATAATCCATTTTAATTTGAATAGCTCTTTTATCATTTAAAAGTTTTATTACATTTCCTAAGAACTCATCAGGTACTAAAATAGTAGCTTTGACATAGGGTTCAAAAATTTTATCAATATGATTAGGAGCTGGAAGTTCACTTGGGTTTTGAATAAAGATTTTACTTCCATCATTTTTTAAAACCTCATATATAACAGTTGGAGCTGTTGCAATTAAATCAAGATTAAATTCTCTTTCTAATCGTTCTTTTATAACTTCCATATGTAACATTCCTAAAAATCCAGCTCTAAACCCACTTCCAAGTGCTGCACTACTTTCTGGTTCATATGAAATTGAGCTATCATTTAACTTTAATTTATCTAAGGCTTCTCTTAAATCTTCAAATCTATCAGTATCAATTGGGTAAAGCCCTGCAAATACAAAAGGTTTAGCAGGTTCAAAACCATCAATAGCCTTAAGTGTTGGATTTTTAGCATCTGTAATTGTATCTCCAACGGCAATAATATCAACAGTTTTAATTCCAAGTACAACAATACCAATTTCGCCTGTTTTTATTTCGCTTGTATTTTCTTTTTTTAAAGGATGTGGATACATTAAAGATAAAACTTGTTGTTCATGCTGAGTATTCATCATTTTTAGGACTTGACCTTTTTTAATACTACCTTCATAAACTCTAACAAGCGCTAAAGCTCCAAGATAATTATCAAACCACGAATCATAAATTAAAGCTTTTGTAGGTGCATTTTCATCACCTCTAGGAGCTGGAATTCTATTAACTATGGAGTCAATTAAATCTTTAACACCAAGTCCTGTTTTTGCAGAAATTAGATTATTTTCTGTGCAATCAAGTCCAATAGCTTCTTCGACTTCTTCTAATACTCTATGTGGATCTGCTGATGGTAAATCTATTTTATTCACAACTGGAAGTAACTCTAAGTCATTATCCATTGCTATATAAACGTTTGCTATTGTTTGAGCTTCAACACCTTGTGTTGAATCAACAATTAATAATGCTCCATCAGAAGATGCAAGTGATCTTGAAACTTCATATGAAAAATCAACATGTCCAGGAGTATCAATTAGATTTAATATGTATTCTTGATTGTCTTTTTTGTAGTTTAATCTAACACTTTGTGCTTTAATTGTAATACCACGTTCTTTTTCTATATCCATAGTATCCATTACTTGTGCAGACATATCTCTGTTTGATACTGAACCACACTCTTGTATAATTCTATCAGCTAATGTTGATTTACCATGGTCTATATGAGCTATTATACTAAAATTTCTAATATGTTTTTGCAAGGTTTTTTCCCATAATTTATAATATTTTTGATTGTATCTAAAAGGATGTTAGTATAAAGTTAATTGATAATGTAGAAAAATAATAGACTTTATTTAATGAAAATAAAGTCTATTGATATATGAGTTTTATTTTTTTAAGCTTGCAGTTACTCTTCTATTCTTAGCTTTTCCTTCTTTTGTAGCATTTGAAGCTAATGGTCTAGTTTCTCCATAACCAATTGAATTTAATCTTGATTTATCTACATTTAATTTTTCTAAAGCTTCAACTGTAGCTTGTGCTCTTTTTTTGGATAAATTTAAATTATACTTTTCACTTGCATCTGAATCTGTATGTGCTTCAATACTTGCATTTAATGAAGGATTTTTATTCATAAACTTTGCAAATTTTTGAATTTTTGATGAATAAGTTTTATCAATAACAGCACTATTTATTTCAAAGTTTATATTTAAATTAATATTTAATGTACAACCAAATTTATCAATAATATTACCTAAAGGAGTATTTAAACATCTATCATAAGAATTTAAAATACCATCTTTATCATCATCTAAAGGCTCTACCTTCACTATTTTTTTAACTTTTGGCTTTATAATTTTTTTAACTTTTGGCTTTATAATTTTTTTAGGCTCTGGTGCAATAACTGCTTTTTTACCAAAAGGAATAGCTAAACCTATATTATATAATAAACTATTATTACCATGATCTGTTTCAATTAAATGCCTAAGATCTGTTTTTAAAGACATACCATTTAATAATTTATATTTTAAACCTATACCATAATTACCAAAAGGACTAGATTCATTTCTATATTTTTCTACATCAAAAAGCTCTACTCCTAATCCAATTAAAGCATATAAAGAAAAAGAGTCACTTAAAGGATAATCTTTTACTAAGTTAGCAAAAACTCGTGTGACACCTGTATCTTGTTTAATATTTTTGTATTTTATATCTTTAATATTTTTAAAAAAACCAACTTCAACTTGATCAAAAATAGAGTCATCTAGATTAAAACCTAAACCTAAACCAGCATTAGCATAATCTCTTTCTAAATTCATATTCCCTTCAGTATAAACTCCGCCAAACATTGGAGTAACTTCGTATTTATATTCGTTATTTAATGCTAATAAAACACTAGCACACAATAAACTTGATAATAATATTTTTTTCATTTTATTCCTTAATTTTTTTTGGATTATAACACAAAAAAAATAAATA
>JADGEG010000006.1 GCA_016744485.1 Arcobacter sp.
GTACTTAGGTTGATAATACTCACTATCAAGCCGTCCACTATCTCCAAAACTTTGCTTAAAAGTTTTTATAGCTACTTTTTCTTTTGATGGTTTAAAATCTAATAAATCAAGTTCTTTTAAAAGTAGTTCTTCTGATTGTTTATAAAGTTTTTTACTATCTTCTAGTTTTTGATGTGACAATTTTGATAAATAAGTTATCTTATTTTTAAATTTATTTGATAAGTTTGGAATTTTAATTTTTCTAATATTTGGATAATTTATCATTTGATATACATTACCTGCTGACATTCTTTTTGTTTGTGATATTCCATAATAAGAATTTAAAAAAATACCTATAAAATGAGCTTGTAATTTATCACTTAAAACAATTCTCACAAGGTTTTGATTAATTGTTGCTCTCGGAAATTTAGGAGGTACAACAACTGATAATCCAACTGAACCAATTGTAGTCAATAATATATCATTTTCTTTAAATTCTGCTCTTAGGGTTTCAGTGCTTTCATCTTCAGAAATAAAATCTAAATCTGCTAAATCAATTACTCCATCTTTGATATTTGAATTTTTAATAAACACAACACCTTCGTTAGTTAATTTAACTCCTCCATGTTTACCATCTGTTAATAATTCTATATAATTATCAAAAGTCAAATACCCTATATTTTGTAATAAATTTTCAACTATAAAATATTCTTTTTTAGAATACTCACTATCAATTCTTTTACTATCATTATCTTTTAAAACTTCACTAAGTTTAAGTTCTACAGCTTCCAGCCCATCTAATAAAGCATTATATTTAGCTTCATTAAATGGGCTATTTACTTTCCCGAAAAACTTAGATTCTCCTTTTTAGCAAACTGCTTAAAGGCTTCTGCTATTCCATCTTTTGTACGTCCTTCATGATTAAATAAATCATGTTTTACTATTAAGTGGTCATGTTCATCAAGGGCATTTGTACCATCTTCATTTTTGACATATATTTTTTCGCCACTATTATCCTTGCTTTGTTCTTGCATGCTTGCAAAGAAGATATTATAATCCTCTTGTTGAGGGCAAAGCTCCTTATCCCACTTTTGCACTATCAAAACACTTGTTTTCGTTCCTGTATGAGGTTTAAATACATTTCCATGAAGTCCAACAACTGCCAATATTCTACACTTATCAGCTATATAATCTCTGATATTTTTATCACTAGAATTATTAAATCTTCCTTGTGGAAGTACAACAGCCATTCGTCCACCATCTTTTAACATATCAAGATTTCTTTCAATAAAAAGTATATCACGACCTACTTTTGTCTGATACTTGCCATTTGGTTTTTTACCTAATTCATATCTATGTAAGATATTTCCTTCTTTGATATCTCCTGCAAAAGGTGGGTTTGCCATAAGTAAATCAAAGTTAAATTCTTTGTTTTCATTTTTTATTTTTCTTAGTTTCTTAAGTCTTTTCCAGCCTTCAAAGTAGTTATCCATCCAGTCTTCATCTTCTAAGTTTTCGCTCCATCTTTCATAATCAAGTGAGTTCATATTTAATACATTCGTATGACCATCTCCAGCGATGATATTTAACATTCGTGCAACTCTAACTGATTTTTTATCAAAGTCTATTCCAAATACTTTTTCTTTTACATACTTTAAAGCTCTTGGGTGTTTTTTTTGGGCTGTAAAAAGATTTGATTCTTGTATATCTAAGTCTTTATATATCTTTTTCCAAACATCAAAAACAGTATGTATAGGAAAGCCACAGCTTCCAGATGCTGTGTCCATCATGTATTCTTCTTCTTTGGGGTTTAACATCTTTACACACATATCTATTACATATCTTGGTGTGAAGTATTGACCTTTTTCACCTTTTGCATTTTTATTTACAAGGTATTCAAAAGCATCATCTATTACATCTAAATTTGAATTAAAAAGTTTTACATCTTGAAGCGATGAAACACAAACCGACAAATGAGAAGCTGAAAGCTCTATTGGTTCATCTTCTTTAAATATACCATTCCATTGCTCTTTTGCTTCTTTAAAAATGCCTTCTATTTTTTCTTTTAATTCTGCATCACTTTCGCCATAGTTTCTAAACTCAAGATTTGTAGTTAGTTTTCTAGTATTTTGCAACTCATCAAAAAGCTTTATAAATATGAGTTTAAAAACTTCTTCAAATACATCAACTCCAGCATTTGCTAAAACTTCATCTTCCATATCTAAGATTATATTTTTCAAACCTCTTCTTTGAGTTTTTAATATATCTTTTTTTATCAAGTCTTGTATATTGAACTTTTCTTTTAAAACATCTCTTAAACTTTTATTTGCTTTTGGAATATCTGGAATTGGTTCAAAATAATTAGGGTCTTTTCTATGATAATATATAGTTTGCTCACCATTACTCCATATAGCAATAGTTGCCCCTGTGGAGTTACAATAGCTTTTTAACTGCTCTTTTCCATCTTTTAGTTTTGGTTTTTTAACTTCTATAACTATATAAGGCACATTTAAATTTAATTTATCCATTATTACTATATCAGCGCGTTTTACTTCTCTTCCAAAGTGTACAGGAAATTCAACTTTCATACGACTATAAGGATAAGCATAATCTTTATGAAGTGATAATAAAAAAAGCTGTCTTACTAACTCTTCTGGTTTTACTTGTATGTCTTTTTTTCTTATCAAACAAGTTATAAAGTTAGTATCTTTTCCTCTTAAGGGTTTTTGAAAGATTAAACTTTCTATTTCTTTTATGTATTCTTCTTTAAACTGTGTTAATTTATAATTTGTATCTTTTAATATATTGCCAATTATCATATGGTTTTATCCTTTTATTAAAAATATATTTTAGCAAAAACTTAGCACAATTTTAGCAAAAACTTAGAAGTATAACATTATTTTTTATATTCTTAATTCTTTAATAAAGGTAAGTTATTTAATAATTCTTCACAATATTCGTATTGGTCTAAGGCTTTAAGCCATGTTTTATTTAAAGCATTAGCACCATAATATGCACCTAAAACCATACCAATAGCCATTGCTCGTGAAGCATTATCGCCTCCTATCATCACATTTGCTACAAGTGCTTTATTTAAAGCATCTTTTTGTTTTGAATATTTAAGAATAAGATAAATAGATCCAGGAAGTGTACCTTCAGTTGGACTTGCTTTTCCTACACGTATGGGTTCACTTTTTCCTACATCCCAAAGTTTTGCCATAGAAGTAAGTGCTAAATCATCGCAAAATTGTTCTTTATGTAAAGATGAATTTTCATCTGCTTCTTCTTTGACTTTATTTAGTGCTATTTGCACCTTATCTTGAATAAATTGGCTACTTTTTATTGCAGTTTGTTTAATAGCTTCTAGTATTTCCGTACCGTTTAAAATTTTAAAAGTAACACGAGCAAAAAAATCTGCTCCACTTAGTGCTTCTTCACTTCTATGTGTAAACATAACATCTCTTGAAAACTGAGCAATAGTATCTTCATCGTTAAAACAAGCATAAGAACACAGGTGTCGTATAGCCATAGCGTTTGAAAATCCCCCTACTTGTGAAAGTGGAATATTTTGTTTTATTTGAGAGTAAGTCTCTTTTGTCATAGTGCAAACCCACGAACCCCAATTATTTTCAAACCTTTTTTGCCAATGAGGAATAAGGCTTTCTAAGGTAAATACTTCATTTTTTTGTGCTAAATTAGCCATGTGTTCTAAAATAAGTATATTATAATCACCATAATCAGTAGTCCCACCAGCTTTTTTATCTGGATGATAATTTCTCTCACCCCAACCAATACCGTGAGTTTGACCTCCCATCATTTCACCTGGACTCATAAATTTATATATATTTTTATTTCCATATGCTTTATATATTTTTTTAGCATCATATTCATAATGAGAGCCTAAACATAAAGCATCACCTACAATAGCAGAATAAAATATTCCTTTAATTTTATCTTGTTTCATAGTAATATATCCACCTTAAAATTTTTCTAATCCTATCATTAAACTTGTTTATAAAGGTTATATATTTTTATTTAGTTTTTTTTCATAAGATTATTTATATTTATCTTTGTTATTATCACTTATGAATAAAAATTTACAAATGCTTTATATTTATCACAATGAAACAAAACACTCATATAATAAATATGCCAAATCTTTGGGATATATGGATTGGGCGACACAACCAGACCCATATAGAAGCTATACAAATACAAAGCAAATAAAATTACCCTTATCTTTTAGAAATAATACTTTAAAATATAATGACATTTTTAATAAAAACAAAATACAAACTGCACCATTTTCTATAGAATCAATAAGTCAATTTTTTCAATTTTCTTTAGGATTATCAGCTATTAAATCTTATGAGGGTCAATCTTGGGCATTAAGGTGTAATGCCTCAAGTGGAAACTTACAACCAAGTGAATCATATATAATAGCTCAAGATATAGAAAATATTGAAGATGGTTTGTATCATTATGATGTTAGAAACCATAATTTAGAATTATTAGCACAAAAAACACAAAATTTAAATATACCTAAAGACTCTTTTATTATAGGACTTACTTCTATTGTTTGGAGAGAAGCTTGGAAATATGGGGAGAGGTCATGGCGATATACTCAACTAGATTGTGGTCATGCTTATAAAGCTCTTGAAATATCTGCGAAAATATTAGGCTGGGATATAGAAATCATAAATACAAATGATACAGATATATCAAATCTATTAGGACTTAATGATAAACATAGATATGTTCAAGAAGAAAGTGAACACTCTGATATACTTTTACTTGTAAGCAAAAATATAAATGAAAATACAAGTATTGCGAATATTGATGTTTTAACATTACGAAAAAACTTACAAAAAAACTATTTTGGAACAGCAAATACTTTAAGTCCTGTACGACATAATTGGGATATTTTAGAACAAATTGAAGAAGCTGTAAGTGTAACACACAGTAAACAAGAATTAGTAAAGTCATATTCAAATAGCATACGAGAATGCAAATATGAATCAAAACAAATAGTTCTAAAAAGACGCTCAGCTCAAATAATGAATAAAGATGATTCAAAAATATCAAAGAAACAATTTGAAATTTTATTAGCAAGTATTCTTACAAAAAAAGATAATCCTATAAGTTTAGTCTTATTCGTACACAATGTAGAAAATCTAAGCTCAGGACTTTATATCTTACTTGGAAATAGTTATTATGAAACTGATTTAAAAGCTTGTTTAAAAGATACTTTTGTTTGGGAAAAAGTACAAAGTAAAGTCAATGATTTATATTTACTTCAAAATGGAGACTTTAAATACACAGCAAAAACAATTTCTTGTAATCAAGACATAGCATCGCAAAGTGCATTTTCTTTAGGAATGTTAGTGCAGTTTGATAAACAAATACGAAAGTATGGAGCACATAGATATAAAGAATTATACTGGAACTGTGGAGCCATAGGACAACAGTTATATCTAGAAGCTACATCGTTAGATCTTAGTGCTACAGGAATAGGATGTTTTTTAGATGATATTTGTCATGAGCTATTGGGTATTAAAAATACTAGCTATCAATCTTTATATCATTTTACAATTGGTCGTGGATTATTTGATACTAGACTTACAAATGAAGACCCCTATCAAAATAGAAGTTAAAAAAGAATTATTCTCTTTTAATACAAGCTATTATATACAATCGAATTATGCTTTGTATTTTTAATGATATGGTGATAATTTTTTAATATAAAGTCTTATCTTGTTTTGTTTATCTTTTTTATCTTTACCTATAAACTATCTTTGTTTTAAGACTTCAATTAATCTTTTGTTATAAGAAGTACATTAATTAAGTATTTCTACTTCTTTAGCAGTATATATGTATCTTCTTTTAATAAAGATACATATTATTTTATACATTAGCAATGTAATATTTATAAAGTTAAGATAGTAAGATTAGTTGATATATAATTAAAACTTAGTATCATAAGGGATAAATGAAGCGATTAACAAAAAATTGGTTATCTTCTTTTTTGTCCATCATTTCTTTGGTTTCTTGATGTAGGTCTAGAAGAATTTCCAGAGTTACTATTTCTTCTTCTGCTGTTGCTATTATTACTACGATTTCTATCATTTCGTCTTTTATGTGAGCCATATCTATTATGTCCACCATCATCTTTCATATGTTGCATTCTGTCATATAATCTTGTAATATCATTTTGAGATTTACCTATAAAATTATTTCCTTTAACATCAGCACTATTAGCAAGAATAGAAGCTAATTTATAAGCAATAGTAGATACATCATAATCTTCTTTAAGAAGTTCAACAATTTCAAGTGCTTGATCAAGTGTTTTTTGATTTTTAATTTTATCTACTAATGATTTTGTTTTCATTTTTTTAACTAAGTCAATATTTGGTACAACTTTAGCTTCTAATTTAGATCCAGTAGTTTTTTGAATTTTTTGAATCATTCTAAATTCATGAGGAGTTACAATAGATACTGCCATTCCTACTTTTCCAGCTCTTCCAGTTCGTCCAATTCTATGTACATAAGATTCAGAATCAAATGGTAAATGATAATTAAATACATGTGTAACATCATTTACATCAAGTCCTCTTGCAGCGACATCAGTAGCTACTAATACTTCTAAATCACTTTTTTTAAAAGATTTTATTACTTCTTCTCTTTGTCTTTGCTCCATATCTCCATGTAAACCTTTTGCAAAGTAACCCTGTGCTACTAAATAAGTTGATAATCTATCAACTTCTTTTTTTGTTCTACAAAATATGATAGATTTGTCTGGATTTTTATAATCATATAATCTAATTAAAGCATCATCTCGTTCATATTCATCAACTACATAAAAAACTTGAGAAATATTTACATTTGTAATATTTTTTTGTGTTAATGTTATAAATTCTGGATTTTTTAAAATATTTTTTGCAAGAGTTTTTATAGCTTGTGGCATGGTTGCTGAGAATAATAATGTTTGTTCAATATTTGGTAAAAATTTAAAAATCTTTTTTATATCATCTAAAAATCCCATGTCAAGCATTTCATCTGCTTCATCTAATACTACAAATCTTGGATTTATTTTAATTTGTCCAGTTTTTAATAAATCAATAAATCTTCCAGGAGTTGCTACAATTATACCTGCATTGTCTATATGTTTTAATTGTCTTGAATATGATTGCCCTCCATAAACTGTAGCAGTATTGATATTAAGAAACTTTCCAAATCTAAATAACTCATCGGATACTTGCATAGCTAGTTCTCTTGTAGGAACTATAATTACAGCTTGAACACCTTTTTTATTCTCCATCATAGTTAATATTGGTAAACCAAATGCTGCTGTTTTACCTGTACCTGTATGTGCTTGTCCTACTATATCTTTTTTATTTAAGATAATAGGAATAGCTTTTTCTTGTATAGGGCTAGGTTCTTTAAATCCTGCTATATCAATTGCTTTTTGTAATTCTTCTTTAAAACCAAATTCTGTAAATGTCATATTTTTGCCTTAGTTATTTCTTACTAAAAATAGTAAAAAATTATATTAAATTTTGTACACATATACATAAATTTTATTAGGTAAAATAATACAATGTTAAAAATATTGGTATTAATTTAAAATAAGGTTTCGTAAAACAAAACAAAATACTATGTAAGAAGTGTACTTTCGCCCATTCTAGCTAAAAATAGATAAAGGCTAGCTTTTAAAAATAGCTAAAATCACTCTAAATATCGTGAGTTTATATTTAAACTACTTTATTTAATTTATTTTTATAAAAATAAATCATATCATAGCATCAGCTGGAACATGAACAAAACCATCCATAATAATTCTAGCACTCCTACTCATACTTGCTTTTTGTACTTCAAATTTATTATTTTTTTTAATAGTAGCACCAACTTTAAGTGTACCTGAAGGATGTCCAAAAGTAACATTGTCTTTTTCGCCTCCACCAGATGCAATATTTACTAAAGTTCCCTTAATACAAGAAGCAACTCCAATAGCAACAGAAGCTGTTCCCATCATAGCATGGTGTAATTGACCCATAGATAAAGCACGTACATTTAAATCAATACTAGAACTTACAATATTTTTACCACTAGAAGCTATGTATTCTTGTGCAGGTGATACAAAAGCAATTTTTGGTGTATGTTGTTGTGTTAAGGAGTCTTCTATATTAGAAATTAATCCCATTTTCAATGCACCATAAGCACGAATTGTTTCAAGTTTTTCTAAGGCTTGTACATCTGAATTAATATCCTCTTGAAGTTCAGTTCCCTTATATTCTAAATCACTAGCATTTAAAAAAATAGTGGGAATTCCAGCTGTTATCATAGTAGCTTTAAAAGTACCAATTTTAGGAACTTCTAAATTATCTATTAAATTTCCAGTTGGAAATAATTTTTCTTTTGGATCAACTGGTTCTACAAATTCTAATTTAATTTCAGCAGCACTAAAAGTAACACCATCAATTTCATAATCTCCCATTTCTTTAACCATTCCATTTGATATTGGTACATAACAAAGAATAGTTTTTTTGATATTTGCTTGCCAAATTCTTACACAACAAATACCATTTGTAGGAACATTTTTAATTAAACCTTCTTTAATGGCAAATGGACCAACTGCTGAACTTAAGTTTCCACAATTTCCACTCATATCTACAAAATCTTTATCAATTGATACTTGACAAAAATAGTAATCTACATCATGATTAGGAATATTAGATTTTCCAACTAATATAGCTTTAGAAGTACTTGAACTTGCTCCTCCCATTCCATCCATTTGTTTTTTATAAATATCTGGACTTCCTACTATTCTTTGAAGAAGTTTATCTCTTTTTTTTGTATCTTCTTGTGCTTCTTTTGGTAAATCTGATATATTAAAAAATGTACCTTTTGAAGTACCACCTCTCATATATGTTGCTTTTACTTTAAATTGTGGTTCATAACTCATTAAATATCCTTTTAATAGTTTGATTATTCGTTAGCTACGAAATCTTTTGCAAATTTTTGCAAAATTCCACCAGCATTATATACTTCAACTTCTGCACTTGTATCTAATCTACAAAGAACTTTAAAGTGTACAACTTCTTTATTAGCTCTTGTCATAATAACTGTTAAATCACATCTAGCTTCAATTTTTCCAGAAATTTCATAAGATTCACTTCCGACAATATTATAAGCATGTCTAGTATCTCCTTCTTTAAATTGTAATGGTAAAATTCCCATTCCAACAAGATTTGTTCGATGAATCCTCTCAATACTTTGGGCAATTAAAACTTCAACACCAGCTAGTCGCACACCTTTTGCAGCCCAATCACGTGAGCTTCCTTGCCCATAATTTGTACCAGCTATGATAATTAAAGGTTGCTTTCTTTGCATATAAGTTTCAATTGCTTCCCACATTCTACTTTGTTTACCTTCAGGCATAATAGTTGTTAATGAACCTTGTTTAGTTTTACCTTTTTCATCTTTAACCATTTCATTAAATAATTTTGGATTGGCTAATGTTGCTCTTTGAGCTGTATAATGATCTCCTCTATGTGTTGCATAAGAGTTTAAGTCATTAATAGGTAAACCCATTTTTAAACAATACTCACCAGCAGCTGATGTTGGTAAAATCGCATTTGATGGTGATAAGTGATCAGTTGTAATATTATCAGGAAATACACCTAAAGGTAACATATTTTTTAAGGCTGGTTTACCCATAAATTCATTTTCCCAATATGGTGGTTTATTAATATATGTACTTTTTCTATTCCATTTATAAAATGGTGAGATTTCAATACCTTCCAAAATATTTTTTGCAAACATTGGATCATAAATTTTAGCAAACATTTCAGGACGAACTGATGCTTTTTCGACCTTATTGATTTCTTCATCAGATGGCCATAAATCTTTTAATGTAATAGGATTTCCATTTTTGTCATTTCCTAAGCTATCTTTTTCAATATCAAATCTAATACTTCCTGCTAAGGCATAAGCTACAACTAATGGAGGGGAGGCTAAAAATGCTTCTTTTACATAAGGATGAATTCTTCCATCAAAATTTCTATTTCCAGATAAAACTGCTGTTGAATAAATATCATTATCTACAACTTCTTTTTGAATTAGGGGATCTAATGCTCCACTCATTCCATTACATGTTGTACAGGCAAAACCTACAATTCCAAATCCTAATTTTTCTAATTCAGCTAATAGTGTAGAATCTTTTAAATACTCTTCAACGATTTTAGAACCAGGTGCTAAAGATGATTTAACCCATGGTTTTCTTTTTAATCCTAATTCATTCGCCTTTTTAGCTAACAAACCAGCTGCTATTACATTTCTTGGATTTGATGTATTAGTACATGATGTAATTGCTGCAATTAAAATTGCACCATCTGGCATTTTATTTTCAGTAATTTTAACTGTATTATCCGTAATACCTTCATCTTTAAGTGTACTTGTAGGTACTAATTTATGAGGTTTAGATGGACCTGCTAGAGAACGAGTTACATTTTTTAAATCAAAAGTTAATTCTCTTGCATAAGTTGCATCTTTTAAAGAAGTAGCCCATAAACCATTTGCTTTTGCATACGCTTCAACTAGTTTAACTTGTGAACTTTCTCTTCCTGTTAAGCTTAAGTAATCTAAGGTTTGTTCATCAATTCCAAACATTGCTGCACTTGCACCATACTCAGGAGTCATATTAGATATGGTTGCCCGGTCACCTAAATTTAAGTACTCTAGTCCAGCTCCATAAAATTCTAAATAAGCAGATATAACATTGTTTTCTCGCAAATATGATGTTAAAGTAAGTGCAATATCAGTTGCTGTTATACCTTTTGCTCTTGTTCCTATAATATTAACACCAATTATATCAGGAGTTCTCATATATGATGGATTTCCAAGCATAACATTTTCAGCTTCTAGTCCACCAACACCAATTGCCATAACACCTAAAGCATCAACATGAGGCGTATGTGAATCAGTTCCAACTAAAGTATCTGGACTTGCAATACCGTCAACATTATGAATAACTGGAGACATTTTTTCTAAGTTTATTTGATGCATAATTCCATTACCTGGAGGTATAACATCTACATTATCAAATGCTTCTTTTGTCCAGTTAATAAAATGGAATCTATCTGCATTTCTTCTATCTTCAATATCTCTATTTTTAGCGAATGCATCTTCTTCAAAACCACCACATTCAACTGCTAAACTATGATCTACAATTAACTGAGTTGGAACAACAGGATTTACTTTTTTAGGATCCCCACCTTCCTTAGCAATTGCTTCTCTTAAACCTGCTAAATCTACAAGTGCAGTAAGCCCTAAAATATCATGAGTTACAACTCTACTTGGATACCAAGGAAAATCTTTATCAGTTCTTTTTTCGATTAATTGAATTAAGCAATCTTTTAAATCAACACTAGGACATTTTCTTAAAAGATTTTCTGCTAATACTCTTGAAGTATAGTTAAGTTTATCAAAACTTCCAACTTCTATATCTTCCACAGCAGCTTTTACATCATAAAAGCTTGTATCAAAACCTTCTAATTTTTTAAAATATTTATCATTTGTCATTGTAAATCCATTTTATTTAATCTAATAGGAATTGAATATTATATATCCTATTGAAGTTTGTGTAAATTAACATATACCATTTATAAAAAATTGTATATGTTAATTTATTTTTTATACACTTATCTTATAAATTTTTCCCAAAAGGGAAAAATTTATCTTTTATCTAAGCTAATGAATTCTCTTGGTTCAACACCTGTGTATTCAGAATCAGGTCTAATAATTTTATTATTTGCTCTTTGTTCAAAAGCATGTGCAGCCCAACCAGCAGCTCTACTCATAATAAATAAAGGTGTATAGTATAATCTTTCAATTTGCATATAATGGTAAATTAAACCACCAAAAAAATCAATATTATCAGGTAGCCCTTTTTCAGCTTTCACCTTATCTCTAATTGCAACAGCTATATCAAATAATTTAGGATCAGATGTTGGAAGTTCTTTTAATTCATCAGCTAAAATATGACCAATAGGAGATCTTGGATCTAAATCTCTATAAACCCTATGACCAAATCCCATGATTTTTTCTTTTTTTGCAAAAAGTTTATCAACAGATTTTAAAGCATTATCAACATCACTAAAACCAAGTACAAATTTTATTGCTACTTCATTTGCTCCACCATGTAAATGACCTTTTAATGTTCCAATTCCTGTAGCCATACAAGAATAAATATCAGATAATGTTGAAGCAGTAATTCTGTTTGCAAATGTTGAAGCATTAAACTCATGTTCTGCATATAAAGTTAACATTGCATTCATAGCTCTTGTTTCAACTTCTAAAGGAGTTTTTTCTTTTAGTCTTTCAACAATATATCCAGCAATTGTTCTTTCGTCTGATCTTAATTCAATTTCTTTTCCATTTACATGCCAGTGATGCCAATAAACTAAAAATGAAGGAAATGCCCCTAATAATCTTGTAATAACATCCATTTGATCAGAAAAATCATCTGCTTCTGGTTCCATACAACCTAAAGCAGAAGTTGCAGTTTTCATAACATCCATAGGATGAGAACTTGCAGGTAATGCTTTTAAAACATCTTTTAGCTCTTGAGGCAATTGTCTTCCTGTTATTATTTTATTTTGAAATTCTTTTAGTTGAATTTTATTTGGTAATTCTCCAAGTAGTAATAAATATGCAACTTCTTCAAAATCAGTCTTTAATGCCAAATCAGCAATATCATAACCTCTATAGTTTAAACCATTTCCAATACCACATGTACAAATTGCAGATTCACCTGCTACTATTCCTGCCATTCCAGCCATAATTACTCCTTTTATTTATTTTATTTTGTTTTCACTTCTTTTAATATGTTTAATCTACTTACTTTGCTTTACCAGCAGAAAACAATGTATCCATCTTATTTTCATATTCATGATAACCTAACATATCATATAATTCCATTCTTGTTTGCATGATTTCTAGAGTACCTGATTGTGTACCTTTTTCTCTTAAATCTTGATATACATCTAAAGCAGCTTTATTCATTGCACGAAATGCTGATAAAGGGTATAAAACCATTGAAATACCAACATAGCCTAATTCTTCTGTTGTAAACATAGGAGTTGCACCAAATTCTGTAATATTTGCTAGTACTGGAACTTTAATAACATCTGTAAATTCTTTATATTCTTTTAAAGTATGAATGGCTTCTGCAAAAATCATATCAGCTCCAGCTTCCACATATGCTAATGCTCTATCAATCGCAGCTTGTTGACCTTCACTTGCATGTGCATCAGTTCTTGCCATGATTACAAATTCTGGATCAGTTTTACCAGATACGGCTGCTCTAATACGATCGCACATTTCTTCTGTGCTTACAAGTTCTTTATTAGGTCTATGTCCACATCTTTTTGCAGCAACTTGATCTTCAATATGAATACCAGCAGCTCCTGCTTTTGTCATCTCTTGTACGGTTCTTACTATATTAAAAGCATGTCCCCAACCTGTATCAGCATCTACAAGTAAAGGTAAATTAGTAATTGAAGTAATTCTTCTAATATCAATACAAACATCTTCTAACATAGTCATACCAAGATCTGGTAAACCATAAGATGAATTAGCAACACCAGCACCTGAAAGATACAATGCTTTATATCCTACTTTCGTAGCTTGTAATGCACTATAAGCATTAACAGCTCCTACTATTTGTAATGGAGTTTCTTCACTTAATGCATCTCTAAATTTTCTTCCTGCACTCATACATTATCCTTTATGTTTAATTTTATAAATACATTATATAGCAAAATAGCAATTCATTAATGTATAGTTTTAGTTTTTTAAAATACAATTTTTTTATAAAAAATGAGATTTTGCACAAAATTTGTTCTTATAAATTAATATGGTACAATTATTGTATTAAATTTGAAAAAAAGAAGAAAAAATGACTTATAAAAATGATATTGAAAAATTTATTGAAATTTTTAAGAGATCACATTTAAGCATATCAAAATTTGCTAAATTAATTGACAAAGACAGAAGAACAGTAACCTCTTGGATTGATAATATATCTAATATTGAACTTAGCTTGGATACAAAAGATAAAATTTCTAACTTATTTAGGTATCCAAATTATATATGGGAACAAAATTGTTGGGGTGATGAATTTATAAAGTCAATTACTCAAATACCTCAAAAAGAAATAAGAATTATAGATGAAGATTATTATGGAAGATTAAGTTATATAATGGAACAAGAATCAAATAGAAGATTCGTAATACAAGCTCAGTTTCCAGGACCCATGTATAGGGATACTGCAGTTAAAAAAGTTTATAGATATAAAACTTCAAAATATATTGAAGAGCTTAAAAGAAAAAGAATTGATAAAATGTTAAAATATGATTATGATACAACTGAATGGTATTCTATTAAATCTATTTTAGCATTTTGTTTTGCTTCTATTGGTAATTTTTATACAAAAGATGAAAAAATAAAAATTTTAGAGCTTATTTATGAACTTTTTTGTAATAATTATAATAAAAAGCTTTTTTTATTTGATTCACATTCTAGAAAAATATATGGAATGGAAACAACATATATATCTATTAATATAGAACAAAAAATACTTTTTTTTAAATCTCCAATCGAATCTGTTTTTATAGAAGTAAGAAATAAAAGTTTAGTTGAACGAATGCACAAATATTATAGCTCACCCCTTGAGGCACCATCACATGTAAACTTTTTAGAATCTGTAAAAATAATTAAAATTTTACAAGATGCTTTAAGATATAATAATGATATAAAACAAGCATATGAAACAATAAACAGAACCACAGGTTATGGAGAACTTTTTTATCATAATTTAAGTTTGGATTTACAAAAAAATGTCAGTTCTCCTAAAGATGGTCAAAAAAAGAATTAAGAAAAAAGAATAAAGGAACTATGTGAATAGTAGAGAAAAACTTCTTGATGTAGCTTTTGATATTATTTATAAAAATGGATATAGTGCAACAAGCATTGATATGATTTTAAAAGAAAGTAAAATGAATAAAGGTTCAGTTTACCATTATTTTAAATCAAAAAAGCTCTTAACACTTGCAGTTATTGAAGAAAAATTATCTTCTTATATAAGCAATAAATATGAACCTCTTTTGAAGTATGAAAAAAGAATTTTAAATAAATTACTTGAAAAGTTATGTGATAAAAATAATTTTGACTTTATAAATGGTTGTAAGTTAAATAATTTAGTACAAGAACTAAGTTCTTTTGATAAAGACTTTAAATTAGCTTTAGAAAAAATATATTTTAATTTAGAAAATATATTTGAGCAAGTTTTAAATAATGCAAAAAAAGCAGGTGAATTAAAACATAATGATACAAAAGCTTTAGCTATTTATATAGTGGCTTCCTTTGAAGGCTGTTTAATTACTGCTAAAAAATCGCAAGATGCAGGTATTTATCAACGATGTATGTCTCAATTAGAACTTTTTTTAAAAACATTAGAACAATAAATACTATTTTAAAAAGAATAACTTGACTAAATAGTCAAATTTTTTGCTATACTTATACTTGACTAAATAGTCAAAAAAATTTAAGGATAATTTTATGAATCTTAATAGAAGTCTTTCAGGTTTATCTCATCTACTATTACCTTTTTTATTTATTGTTTTATATGGCAGTGGATTTGTAGCAACAAAGTATGGATTAATAAACTCTACTCCTTTTGCTTTTTTATTTATTCGTTTTTGTATTGCATGTATTTTATTAGCTACAATTGCTTTTGTATTTAAAGTTTCATTTCCAAAAAACATAAAGGAAGTTTTACATATTGGAATATCTGGATGTTTAACAGTAGCCATATTTTCAATTGGAGTTTATATTTCAATTAACTTAGGAATAAGTCCTTCTATAAATGCCTTAATTATTGCTTTACAACCAACTATTGTTGCTATTTTAGCTTCTATTTTTCTTAAAGAAATAATTAATTTTAGGCATTGGTTAGGACTTTTAATAGGTTTTATAGGAGTTGCTTTTGTTGTTGTTTCTCAAGGTAACTTTGATTCTACTCATGTGTTAGGGATAATTATGAGTGTATGTGCACTTCTTGGACTTAGTTTTGGAAATGTATATCAAAAGAAATATTGTTCTTCCATGAATTTATTTTCAGGTGGAGCTCCTTTTCTATCTACATACAATAATGCTGATACTTTATCAAAATAAATTCCAAGTTTATTAAATAATGCTCTAATAGTAAAATGGTACTCAAAATCAATCACACTTGGACCTATAAGTACATAATTTTGAAATGATTCATTTCTAATATTAAATGCTACTAAATAAAAATCCAAGTATTCTTTAACGCTAAAAAATCCCCATTTAGTTCTATTAATTGCATTTGCTATTTGAAACTCATTTGAAATTCCTTTAAAAGAAGAAAAGATTAATGTTAAGTTTTTTCTTAATAATTCTTTATTTTCAATATTTTCTCTATTTTGTAAAATATTAATTAGAATCTTACACTTTGGAAATGATTTTGCAAAGTTTACATATTTCTCAATATTAGCTATATCTTCTAATGGAACTCTAATTAAAAGATTTTTACAATTTAACTCTTGTATTAGAGCTACTTGTTCATCATCTTTATCTAAGTTAACACCCATACCAAAGAAATCTTTGGAATCATTTGCTTTTGCCTTAAAAAAATAAGAAACTAATAAAGATATAGGTAATATAATTGAAGAAGAAAACAACATAGGAATGTAGTCATACATATGCTTTTTTCTCATCATGTCTTTATATTCTTTATCTTCTATACTGTACGGTTGGTCTGAGTTTTTATCTCAGTTAAATGGAGTTTTTTTCATATTTCTTAACTTTACTAATTTAAAATTTGAGCCAAGCTCGAATTTGATTATAGCAAATTTTATTTAAATAAAATACAATGTTTATTTTATGCAAGGTTTATGACAGATTATCGTGCTATTATTTATATTAAAGAAGGAGCTTGAATGTATAAAAAAATGTTTTTCCCTATTGGGGGAGGAGATGAGCTAGAACAAAGATTATATGGTGCTATGCTAGTTGCAAAATATTTTAAAGTAAATTTAGAGATATTAAAATCTCAGGCAAATCCAAATAGTAAAATTTCTTCATCTATACAATTACCTGATTATCTTCAAAAAGAAATTGAAGAAGTATTAAAACTTCAATTAGATAATGAACACAATGTATTTTATGATATTTTTGATAAAGTTACATTAGAAGTTGATATAAAAGTTTCAAAAGAGGTTTTAGAAGATGAAGCTAGTGTTTATGCTAATACAAAAGATGGCTTAAGAAGCATTTTAGTTGAACAAGCATCAAAATTTTGTGATTTGGTTATAGTTTCTGCCCCACCTGCTGGTATTTCTACTGCTACTTTTGAATCTGCTGTATTAAGAAGCGGAAAATCAGTTTTAATGATACCTAGAATATTGCGAAAGTTTGATACAAAAAATATTATAATTGGTTGGAATAATTCCCCTGAAGTATCACGATCTTTAACTTCTTCAATGGGAATATTAAAACAAGCACAAAGAGTTCATATTGTTACATCTAAAGAATATTCTTCTGATTTATCAAATATGGAAAGTTTAGTGTCATATTTAAAATGTCATAATGTTGATGCAAGTTATGAATTAGTTAAAACAACTAGAATTCCAGGACAAGCTTTATTAAATGCTTCTTTAGATGGAAATTTTGATTTAATTGTTGCAGGTGCTTATGGACATAAAGGTTTAAGAGAATTAATGTTTGGAGGAGCTACCAGATACTTATTAGAAAATTCAACCTTACCTGTTTTTATGTCACATTAATTTTAAATTAAAGTTGTAATATGAAAATATTATTATTAGAAGATAATGAAACCTTATCAAATGGAATATATAAAAAGCTTAAAGACAATGCTTATGTTGTTGATGTTTTTTCTGATGGAGAAGAAGGTATGTTTGCATTAAATTCTACTTTATATGATTTACTTATTTTAGATCTTGGTTTACCATCTTTAGATGGTATTGATATTGTTAAAAAACTACGATTTCAAGAAAAAAGCATACCTATTTTAATAATATCTGCACGTGATAAATTAGATCAACGAATTTTAGGTTTAGAAACAGGAGCAGATGATTATTTGTGTAAGCCATTTGCATTAGATGAAGTAATAGCAAGAGTACATGCATTATTAAGGAGAAGTAAAAATAAAAGTTTAACATTTATTAAATATAAAAATATAGAATTTGATTCATCAAAACGAACACTTAGAATAAATAATAAAGCTATTGAATTAACAAAAAGAGAGTTAAGTATTTTTGAACATTTGTTATTAAATGTTAATACTGTTGTAAGTAAAGAAAATATTGTAGAGCATATTACTTCCTTTGATGATAATTTTAATCCAACAGCAATTGAAATATATATATCAAGACTTAGAAAAAAACTAAATAAATATATTGACTTAAAAACAGTACGGGGCTTAGGATATATCCTAAATTCTTGATGAAAAAAAATATACAATCTATTCGTTCTCGTTTATTGATTTTTTTAAGTATTCCTTTGAGTATATTTACTATTATTTTATTTGTATATATTTACTTGTTAGTTAATAAAAAAGTTAATGATTTTTTTGATAACACTTTATTTGCTACAGGAAAAAGTCTTGAAAATCATATCGGCATAAAAAATGCAGTTTTAAATGTAGATCTTACTTATTTTGATATTGACTTATTAGCTTCTAATACAGATGGTTTAATCTTTTATTCCATAGTTACACAAGACAATAACATACTGCTAGTAGGACATAAAAACCTATTAAAACATAATCTTTTAGGAAAAAAGAATAAATTATTTTATAATACAACTTATTTGGGCTTGAATTTAAGAGCTGCATCTTTTAGAACTTCCATAGTAAGTTCTAGTAAAATCCATGTCGCAACAATAACTGTTGCTGAAAGTATTGAAGGAAGAGTTTCAACTATAAATGATATTTTAAGTTCTTTATTTATCATAATGGCAACTGTGATATTTTTTACTATTATTATTTCGTTAATTGCTGTTAAAAAAGGTTTATATCCTTTATATTTATTGCAAAAATTAATAATGAAAAGAGATTCAAGAGATTTAGAAGAAGTACACTTTGATGCACCAAAAGAATTAGAAGAAATTCTTATGAGTATTAATATTTTATTAAAAAGAAGTCGTGATAATATTGAATATATTGAACATTTTAATTCCGATGTTTCACATCAATTAAGAACACCTTTATCAGAAATAAAAGTTAAATTAGAACTGATATACAATAAAGAAGATAGAAAGTTTATTCAATTAATGAAATTGGTCAATTCTATGAGCCATATTACTGAGCAACTTTTATTATATGCTAAAACTAATCCCACTACAATTAATTTAAATCGTTTTAAAAGAATTAATTTAAGTAAGTTTTGTAAAAGTTATTCATTAAAAATTGCAACAAAAGTTTATTCAAAAGGTTTTGAGTTTGCTTATGAAGAATCAAGCGAAGATGTATTTATATACTCAGATATTATTATGCTAGATAGTATGTTAGATAATATTATTAATAATGCTTTATATTATGCAAGAGATGAAAACAATCAGCCAATGGGTACTATTACATTAAGTTTACAAAAACATCATAATACTTTATGGCTTAAAATTAAAGATAAAGGTAAAGGTTTAGATAAAGAGCAATTAAAACATATTTTTGATAGGTTCTATCGTGTAGATTCTTCCAAAGTTGGCAGCGGTTTAGGGCTTAGTATTGTAAAACAAATAGCACTTTTACATCATGCTAAAGTTGAAGCAAGAAGTGAAGATGGTTTAGAAGTTTCTATTCTATTTCCTTTTAAGAACAAGTAAATATAATATTTAAAAGAAGCATAAAACTATGCTTCTTTTTATGGAAATCTATTTTTTTGTAGTAAATTTTTTGATAAGTTTTGAGCCAAAAAGTGAAAATAACAATAAAGTTATGATTACAAGAGTAATTGGTCGCTCAAAGATATAAGAAAATTCACCTCCTGAAATTTGTAATGTTTGTACTAAAGAACTCTCAGCCATTGAACCTAATAACATCCCAATAACAGCAGCTGGTACTGAATAGTTATATCGTCTAAATAACCATCCAATCATGGCAAATACTAAGACTGTAATAGGTCCTGACATATTTCCAGTTAATCCAAAAGCACCACAAACTGCAAGTACTAATACTGACGGTACTAAATAAGTCATTTTTACTTTAATAATGGAAGCTAAGACAGGAAGGAAAAGAAGACCCAAAATAATAAGTAAAAATACTTGTCCAAAGTTTGCAAAAATAATGGCATAAACAATATCCATTTCTTCTCTAATAAATTGAGGACCTCCTGTAATATTATGCATAGCAAATGCTGCTAACATAACAGCCGTTGCACCTCCTCCTGGAATTCCAAGTGCTAATAATGTAGCCATTGAACCAGCTTCTGAAGTTGAATTTGCAGCTTCAGAGGCAACTACTCCTTTTGGATTTCCTTTTCCATAAGAATCAGGATCTTTATCTCGTCTTTTTGTTTCTATGTACGATAAAAGATTTGATACAGAAGATCCAACACCAGGAACGGCACCAATTAAAACACCAATAAAAGAACCTCTTATTAAAATAACAGGATAAGAAAAAGCTTGTTTAAAACCTTTTAAAATTTCTAAAATTCTAACTTTTCTTTTACTTTCATCTTCAACTAAAAATTCAGATTTTACAAGTTTAAAAAGCTCAGATGCTGCGAACATTCCCATCATAGCTGGAATAACTGGAATACCATCTGCTAAAAGTTCAATATCCATTGTTCCTCTCATAACCCCAGCTTCACTAAAGCCAATTGTCCCAATTAATAGCCCAAATAAGCCAGCTATTAAACCTTTAATTACATGCTCACCTGTTAAAGAAGCAATAAGTGTTAAACCCCATAAAATAACAATAAACATCTCAGAGGGTCCTAATTTTAATACAAATAAAGACATAGGCTGTATTAAAAAGAATAATAAAACATATCCAAGAAGAACTCCAAATGTTGATGAACCAAGTGCTAAACCTAAAGCTTCATTATGTCGTCCCTGTTTTGCCATTGGATAACCATCAAAAGCAGTGGCAATTGCTGATGATGTTCCTGGAATGTTCATTAATATGGCAGGAACTCCAGCACCAAAACCTCCACCTGTAAAAATTGCTGTTAAAAATAACATAGCTTGTAAAAAATCCATATACAAAGTCATAGGCAAAAATATAGCCATTGCCATAGATGTTTGTAAACCAGGAGTTGCTCCAAAAAACAATCCAATCATTATTCCTGGAATTACCACTAACCAATAAGAAGGCTGCGAGAAAAGTAAACTAAGTGCTTCTTGAGCTGCATTTATATCTATTAAATTCATTATTTTATCCTAATAATCTGTTGGAAGTACCATCATAGGCATTGGGTAAGGTAACATCAGTGAAAAAAAGTAAGCAATTAAAAATCCAAAAACAATTGAATATCCAATAATCCATGTCCATTTTTTCTCACCATGAAAAAATAAGAATAAACTTATAAATAATACTGTTCCTAAATCAAAACCTAAATATTCTAAACTTAACACATATAATGAAAATAAAATCATTACAGGCATTACTGTTGAAAAATTCTCTTTTTTCTTTTTTTCCTCACAAGTATCTTCTCTTGATGTAAAAAAGTCATAAATACATAAACATAAAGTAATTGCACATACTGGTAAAATTAAAATCATATTCTCTAAAGAATTTGAAGCTTGATGTGCATCAAAAGCATACCATAAGACAAAAGTAGCCAAGCATAGAATTACTATGCTGTTGGCTATTTTTTCACTTGAAATTGACATTACTTTTTACTTTTTTAAAAGATATGCATATTCTTTGAAAATGTCAAAAGAATTTAAAATTAATTGATTTGATTTTTCAGGTCCTGTCCATGTGTATCCTATATTACTTTTCTTCAAAAACTTTTGTACCCCTTTAGTTGCTAAAGTTTGTTGCATCGCTTGTGTTAATTTCTTAAATCTATTTGGATATTTTTTCTTAAATTTTGAAGAAACAGCAAAGCCTCTCATAGATCCTGGTAATACTGGAAGTTTAAAACCTAAAGGTGCAATAGCTTCATTTAAAGTTGGAGCATCCCATCTTTTCATTCTTTTATCTTTTAAAACAGCAAGTGGACGAATAAATTCTCTTATACTTTCACTTCCTTGTGCTGAAATAACTATTAAATCAACTTGTCCACCAGCAACTGCTGTTCGTGCTTTTCCACCAGAACTATATGTAACCAAGTTAAGATTTTCTCTAGGAATATTATATTTTTCTAATAAAAGATTTAACATCAAATGACCACCACTTCCTTGAACGACTGCTGCTTTTAAAGTTTTTGGTTTGTTTTTAATTTCGTTCATTAAATCAACCATATTTTTAAATTTAGTATCTTTATTTACTGCAAATAATTCAAAATCAAACCATTGAATATTTATAAATGAAAAATCTTGTACTTTATACTTTGCCCCACCTGAAAGTATAGTTGTCGCCATGTAAGGTGAAAATGTTGATGCAAACATAGTGTAGCCATTTGCTGGTTTTTTTAATACATAATTTGCAGCTATTTGAGTTGCTGCTCCTTTTTTATTGATTATTTTTATTCTTTGTTCAATTTCATCTGCTAAAAAAGTAGACATAGATCTAGTCATTCTATCAGCACTCCCACCAATACCAAACCCGACTACTACATTGATTGCTTTATTTGGATAATTATCAGCTAGTAGACTCGATGATACTAAACCCAAACCTAAAATAGAAACACTCATCATTTTTAGTGTATTTTTTACAAAAACTGTGTACATTTTCTCTCCTTAATTTTTGATATGAAACACTTTATCATATAAAACTATCATAAACCTTTCACAATGAAGATATAAAAATCCAATGATGTATATTATATTAGGTTATATGAATTTCGAATATTAGTTTTTAATAAAAGCATCTTAAGCAAAAAATATATTACTTTAATGGATGATTTTTATTAAAGAGAACGTATGATTAATGGTAAGTAATTTTATCATAATAGTTTTATAGTAGAAGTACTAGATTTGATATCTTTAGTCATTTAGACTAAAGATATTTTTAATAATTTTTTTAAATATTATTTGTAGTTTTTAATAAATTAAAAGAATTATTAAAAGTATTTTCACTATTAAAATTATAAACATTTTGCAAAACCAAATCATAAAACCAAATACCTAATTTCTTTTTATTTATTAGTTTTATTATTGATTCTTTTGTTACATCTTTAATTAAGTTAATATTTGAAAAAGAACCAAGATAATATTTAGTACCATTTATTTGAAAATTATCAAAAAAAGACAACCTTATTGTTCTTTTTAAATCATCTCTCCAGTATTGTAAATTATTTTTTCCTTGTGAATGTATATATTTAAG
>JADGEG010000007.1 GCA_016744485.1 Arcobacter sp.
GTTAAGAAACCATGAAGTTTAAATAAATTACAAACAGTACTCTTTCCACTTGCAATTCCTCCTGTTAAAGCAATTGCATGTTTAAATAAGCTTTCATCTTTTATCATTAAAATATTTCCTAGTAAAGTTATACTCTAACTATAGTAGCGAATATTTTATTTATAAGAAATAAAATTAATATCTGCCAATAAATTTAAATATTGTTTTTTTAAGTTGCTTTATTATATTCTTTGAATAAATTTTATTAGGGTCAATTATGTTAATAGATGGATTTGGTAGAACAGTAGATTACCTACGAGTTTCAGTTACGGAGAGGTGTAATTTTAGATGTCAGTATTGTATGCCTGAAAAACCTTTTTCGTGGGTTCCTAAAGAAGATTTATTATCTTATGAAGACTTATTTAGATTTATTAAGATAGGTATTGATGAGGGTATTAAAAAAATTAGAATTACAGGAGGGGAGCCTCTTTTAAGAGAAAATCTTGATACTTTTATTAATATGATTTATTCATATAAAAACGATATAGATTTGGCTTTAACAACAAACGGATATTTACTTCCACAACTAGCACAAAAACTAAAAAATGTAGGATTAAAAAGAATTAATATCTCATTAGATTCTTTGAAAAAAGATGTTGTTGAGCAAATTGCAAATAAAGATGTATTAGATACAGTATTAGAAGGTATTAAAGAAGCTAGTAAAGTTGGTTTCAAGATAAAAATAAACTGTGTACCTTTAAAAAGTATCAATGAAAGTGAATTAGTTGATATTTTAGAATTTTCTAAAAAACATGGATATCAAGTTAGATTTATAGAATTTATGGAAAATAATCATGCAAATAGTATGATAGAAGGTTTAAACTCTGATGAAATTCAAAAAATCATCAAAACAAAGTATAATTTTAAAAAATGTGAAAGAATAGGAAGTTCCCCTTCACAAGATTATGAATTAGAAGATGGATATAAATTTGGAATAATTGAACCTCACAAAGATGACTTTTGTGCAACATGCAATAGAGTTAGATTAACAGCAAGTGGGGTATTAATTCCTTGTTTGTATTTTGAAGATGCACAAAGTATCAAAAAAGCAATTCAAAATAATGATATAAATGAGGCAACAAAAATTTTTAAGAATGTTTTAGCAAATAAGCCAGAAAAAAACAAATGGAATGAAGTTACTACTTCTAGTAGGGCTTTTTATGAAACTGGTGGATAGACATATATATGAAACAAATTAATATACAATACTATAAAACAAAATATGCACACTTTATATTAGGTTCATTTGAGAATAAACTTTGTCTGCTAGATTTTACATATAGAAAACAAAGAACAAATGTTGATAATAGACTTAAAATTGGTCTAAAAGCCAAATTTATAGAAACAAATGATGAGATATTAAAAGAAACACGAAAACAACTTGATGAATATTTTAATATGACAAGAAAAAAGTTTGATATACCCCTTATGACAGTTGGTACAAATTTTCAAAAAAGTGTTTGGGAGGGCTTACTTAAAATATCCTATGGTACAACATCTTCTTATTTACAATTAGCTAAAAATATAAACAATGAAAAAGCAGTAAGAGCAGTTGCAAATGCAAATGGTGCAAATTGTATTGCTATAATTATACCTTGTCATCGTATAATTGGAACTAATGGAGAGTTAACTGGATTTGCTGGTGGCTTAGCACTTAAAAAAAGATTAATAAATTTAGAACAAAATTTATTTGCAGTGTAATATAAAGAGAAGAAGCAATATCATAATGTATTTAGAGCTGTAAAGTATTATAGTAAGCTAATAAATTCATTTGAATTAAAGCAGTTTTAATATAAAAGTCTATATAATAATTTTCCACATTTTTGTGAGATTAATATACCTATTAGGAGGTCATCATGGCTTTAGATCAGGATGTAAAAACAAGTATTATTGAAAAACATAGGCGAGATGTAAAAGATACAGGTTCATCTGAAATACAAATTGCAATTTTAAGTGAACAAATTAAAGTTTTAACTGAACATTTAAAAATAAATAAAAAAGATCATTCATCAAGATTGGGTTTATTAAAGATGGTTGGAAAGAGAAAAAGACTTCTTACATATCTTAAAAAAACTGATTATGTTAAATTTCAATCATTAGTAAATGATTTGGGAATCAGAGCTAAATAATTCTTTATTAGATACAAATTTTTTTTGTATTCCTCTTGGATTTAGTTATAATAATTCTACTAAAATGATTTTATAAGTTCAAAGAGGATAAAGATGCTACTAACAAAAAAAAGTGAATATGCTTTACTTTCCCTTGTATCAATTGCAAAAAGTGATGAATTAAAAAATGTTGATATTTTATCAAAAGAACTAAATATTCCAAAATCTTTTTTAGCAAAAATCATGCAAAACTTAGCGAAACATAATATAGTTAAATCTATTAGAGGTGTTAATGGAGGTTTTATTTTAAATAAACCTTATGATTTAATAACAATTTTTGAGATTACAAGTGTAGCAGAAGAAAAAATACCATCTGTTTTTGAATGTTCACCTTCTGTTGATTCTTGCCCATCTGATATTGGGAATATGTGTTCAGTTTGGCCACTATTAAATAATCTACAAAATAAAATTAATCTTTTTTTACAAGATTTAACATTAAAAGATATATCAGAATGAAATTATTTCATATTTCACACACAGATCTTGATGGTTATGCTTGTCAACTTATCACAAAAGAGTTATTTGATGATGTTTATTATTTAAATGCAAATTATGGTTTAGAAGTTAAACAATCAATTCAAAAAATTCTTGATGAAATTAGCCTTGTAAATAAAGAAGAGAAAATATTATTTCTTATTAGCGATTTAAATTTAACATATAATGAATCTAAAAACCTAGATTTTAAAGTTAAAGAATTAATACAATATGGTTTTAATATAAAATTACAAATATTAGATCATCACATATCTGGTAAATCTAGTGCCGAAGAATTTTCATGGTATTATGTAGATGTAAATAGGTGTGCATCAAAAATTGTTTATGATTATATGCTTAAATATTTTAAACAATTTGATAATTCTTTATCTAAATGGTTAGAACCTTTAATTGATACAGTTAATGCTGTTGATATTTGGCTAGATAAAGAAACTAGTAATTTTGAATTTGGAAAAGTTTTATTAAGTACTATTAATTTGGCAAGAGAAATTAATAGTACACTATTTCCTAATTTAAATAGAGATTATAGACTATACTTACTAAAAGCTTCAAGAAAATATTTATTTGAAGACAATAGACATATTCTTTTAGATGAGAGTATTTATTTTTTAAAAAAAGACTATCTCAAGCTTGACGATAAAAATGATACTATTGATAATCTAAGTTCAAAACATGTGGTTAATATATTAAATAAAAATAAAGATAAATTCTCAATACATTACAAAAATCATAAAGGACTTTTAACTTATGCTATTGGGTCTATTTCTATTTTGGCAAATACTTTTTTAAAGGCAAATGAAGATTATGACTTTTTTATTGATGTTGGTAAAAAAGGTACGATTAGTTTAAGAGCAGATGGAAAAGTAGATGTCGCACTCATGGCTTTTAAATTAGCAAAAGGTGGTGGACATTTAAATGCTTCAGGAGCAAAATTTGAAGATTTTAAAGAAACTATTGACTATGAAGTTGTAAAAAAATTTATGCAAAATAAATTAGAAATATTAGAACTAGAAAAAGATGACAATAAAGGAATTTAAAATGAATGATTTGATTGCAAGTATCAACTCAAATAACGAAGAAATACAAGAAGTATTTTCAAAAATAAAAAATATTGCTATTGTAGGCTTATCTCCAAATGAGCAAAAAGACTCACATAAAGTAGGAAAATTTTTACAAAGTGTTGGTTTTAAAATTATTCCTGTTTATCCTAAAGGTGACATTATTTTAGGTGAAAAAGTATACAAGTCTTTATTAGATATTCCATTTAAGGTAGATATGGTAAATATTTTTAGGAACTCTAAAGCAATTAAACAAGAAATTAATAATGCTATAAAAAAAGGTGATGTTGATATCGTATGGACACAATTAGGTTTAGTAAACAATACTGCTGCAAAAAAAGCCAAAGATTATGGGATGCAAGTTGTTCAAGATAAATGTACAAAAATTGAATACAAAAGTTTAATGTGATATTGTTATAAGACTAAGAGGTAAACTAATAGTAGCTATTGTTCCTTTTGATTTGTCCTTATTGTTTTTGAGCTCAATTTTTGCACCCATACTATTAGCAGCATTTTTTGCTAAAAATAAACCCAAACCAACACCACTTTTTACACCTATTTTTTTAAAAGGTTCGAATAAATCAATATCTTCTTTAATTCCAATTCCTTCGTCAATAATTATTAATACTATTGCCTCTTTTGTTTTTTCTAATTTAATTGCAATAGCTTTGTCATGATTAGTAAATTTAATTGAATTTTGTATTAAATTTTGAATAATTTGATTTAGCAAGGTAATTCTAGCTAATATATATAAATAATTTACATTAGAATAAAATGTAATTGTAATATTCTTTTGTGAACTTAACATTCTATAATCATTTGTTTTTCGTTTTAAAAATTGTACTAAATCAATTTTTTCAGGTTTTTCAAATTGAGCACCTTCCGCTCTTCCTATATCTAGAATTGAACTAATCATTTTATTCATATCATTGATTTGTTTTATTGTAAGCTCTAGTGTCTCTTCATATTTTTCTATATCTCTTTTTTTTATTAGTGTTACTTCATTTTTAAGCTTCATAACTGCAAGTGGTGTTTTTAACTCATGAGCAGCACCTATGAATAATTCTTTTTTAAATTTTATATAAGTTTCTATTCTATTTGTCAAAGAATTAATAGAATTAGCTAAAGAATGAAACTCTATTGGTAAGTTTTTATGTTTTATTTTATCAAGTGAATGTTCGTTCATATCAGATAATTCATTTGTAATTTGAATAATAGGTCTTAATAAAGTTTTTGAAACAGTAAAAGCATACAACACAATAAGAAGTAAACCACCAAATGATAATAAAAATAAGTTATTAAATATCTTATTTAGCATCTCAATGGATGAATTGATATTTTTTGTAATTTTTATATACTTAAACTCTTTTTTACTAAAAGGGTATAAAAAATCAACAAAATGGTTTTCTTCTATTTCATAATATTTAGAATTGCTTTTAATTTTGTGTTTTATTTTAACTATATCTACACTAACACCTTGATGAGTAATGATATCAAAGTTATTTTTATTGACATTTTTACTTTGGCTAATTTTTAATATAAGTTTAGCATCTTTTAACAAGCTATGATTTAAACTTTCAAAAATCATAGATCTTGTATAACCATAAAATAAAATCGATAAAATAATGATAAATAAAGAAGTGGCAATTATAAGTTTGTAGTAAAACTGCCTATAAATGCTTTTCATAAGGATTTACTTAGTTTTCAATTAAAATTTAAACTAAATTTCTTCATCTGAATTTGGATAACAAAATCTATAACCTCGTCTTCTAATTGTTTCAATTGTAGAAATATTTAAAGGTTTATCCATTCTTTGTCTAATCTGATTAATAGCAACCTCAATGACATTAGGAGTTACTAATTCAGGTTCTTCCCAAATAGCATCCAATAATTGTTCTTTTGAAACTATTTGATCTCTATGTCGTGCTAGATGTGTTAAGACCTCAAAAGGTTTTCCTTTAAGTTCGATTTCTTGATTATCATATATAATTTTTTCTTCATCAGGGTTAATTACTAAATTATCAATTTCTATTACATTTGTTCCACCAAATCTTAGTCTAGCTTCAATTCGAGCTAATAAAATATCAAAATCAAAAGGTTTTTTAATATAATCATCTGCTCCTGCTTTAAGTGCTTCAATTTCACTATCTTTATCATCTCGTGCAGATAAAATAACAACAGATGTTCTTGAACTTCTATTTTTAATTATTTTGCATAGTTTAATACCATCTCCATCAGGTAGCATCCAATCTGTTAACACTAAATCATAATTTCTAATGTCAATAAAATATTCAGCATCTTTATAATTTTCGGCAGAATCAACTTGGTATCCAAAATCTATTAATCCTTCTTGAAGTGTTCTATTTAATGTTATTTCATCTTCAATGATTAAAATTCTCATATTTTTTCCTTAAATTTAGGTTAAGTGTTCTAATTTTTTCCGAAGTATATCACAATAACAATAAAAATTAAAGGTTTTTTAAGCTAAATTTCAATATTTAAATATTATTAACTTTTTATTAATAAAAAAATGTTAATATACACAATATTTTTAAATATAAAATTATTACTTTCAAGGATTATTTATGAAAAAAATTGTTTCAGGTATGTTTATTTCTTTAGCTCTTAGTACAGCGTCTTTTTCAGCTAGTACATATTTAGCAAAAGTTAATAACGAAAATATTACATTAGATGATGTAGCTATGATATTAAGAAACCCAAATATTAAATTTGACACTCTTCCAAAAAAAAATAAAGAACAAATTATCAATCAATTGGTTGACAAAACATTACTTTCTCAAAAAGCTGCAAACTCTACAATACAAACTGATAAGGCATATAAAGATGCTTTAAAAAAGTTAAAAAAAGATTTAGCTTTAGAAATCTGGATGCAAAAAGAGTTTTCAAAAATTAATGTGAGTAAAAAAGAAAAAGAAAAGTATTATTCAGCTAATAAAGCAAAGTATAAAACAGAGGCAGTTTTAGAAGCTAGACATATTTTGACAAAAACAAAAAAAGAAGCACAAGATATTATAAAAGATTTAAATAAAGCTAAAAATAAAAAGGAAACTTTTATAAAACTAGCAAAAGAAAAATCTTTTGGACCAAGTGGTAAGAAAGGTGGTTACCTTGGTAAGTTTGAAGAGAATAAAATGGTTCCAGAATTCTCAGCAGCAGCTAAGGCTTTAAATAAAGGTACATATACAAAACAAGCAGTAAAAACACAATTTGGTTACCATATTATTTATTTAGAAGATAAAAAGAAAGCTTCTACATTAACATTTGACAAAGTTAAACAGTCAATTGAACAAAGTTTAAAACAAACAAAATTTAGAAATATAATTAAATCAATAACAAAACAATTAAGAAAAACAGCAAAAATTATTATTAAATAAGGATTTATCTTGGGCATTTTAGACATTGTTAATGCAGGAGTTTTAAATGCTTCTGAAGCAAAAAAATTGTTTGCTTATGCTAAAAAAAATAGTTTTGCAATTCCTGCTGTGAATGTTGTGGGAAGTGATTCTATAAATGCCGCACTTGAAGCCGCAGCAAAAGTGAATTCACCTATTATAATTCAGTTTTCAAATGGTGGAGCTCAGTATTATGCAGGAAAAGGACTTAAAAGTTTAAATTCTGGAGTTTTAGGTGCTATTAGTGGAGCTATGCATGTTCATATGATGGCTAAATCATATGGAGTACCTGTAATACTTCATACAGATCATGCATCTAAAAAGTTACTTCCTTGGATAAATGGATTGCTTGATGCTGGAAAATTGCACTTTGAACAATATCAAAGACCATTATATACTTCACATATGTTAGATTTATCAGAAGAGCCATTAGATGAAAATATTTCTATTTGTTCTTCGTATTTTACGAAAATGAATGAAATTAATATGATGATTGAAATTGAACTTGGCATTACAGGAGGTGAAGAAGATGGTGTGGATAATACTGGCATTGATAACTCTTTACTTTATACACAGCCTGAAGATGTCGCTTATGCTTTTGAAGAATTAAATAAAATCAGTCCAAACTTTACAATTGCAGCTTCTTTTGGAAATGTACATGGTGTCTATAAACCAGGCAATGTACAACTTTCTCCAATAATTTTAAAAAATTCTCAAGAGTTTTTACAAAATAAAAACAATAAAGAATATCAAGCTGTTGATTTTGTTTTTCACGGAGGATCTGGCTCTTTAATTAAAGACATTCATGAATCTATTGATTATGGTGTAATAAAAATGAATATTGATACAGATACACAATGGGCAACATGGCTTGGTGTTAAGAATTATAATGAAAAATATAATTCTTATTTACAAAGTCAAATTGGAAATAAAGATGGAAATGATATTCCTAATAAATCATATTATGATCCAAGAAAATGGTTAAGAGCTGGACAAGAATCATTAATTTCTAGACTTGAACAGAGTTTTATAGATTTGCGCTGTATTAATAAAAATTAATTTTTAGTTACTATGTTCTTTAAATTACAAAATACTTGTTAAAATATACAAACTCTTTAATACAAAAAATCTCTTTTAATAAAACCCATTTTTATATAAAAAGAGATGATTTATTAGATGTAGATTTTTCAGGAAATAAAGCTAGAAAATTATATTATTTTTTATATAATGATTTGAAGAATACAAATAAAATCATTTCTTATGGATCTGCTCAATCAAATACTTTATCTTCTTTAGCTATTTTAGCAAAATATAAAAATATGAAATTAGATTTTTATGTTAATCATATACCAACTTTTTTAACAAATAAGCCCCAAGGTAATTATAAAAAAGCCTTAGAAAATAATGCAAATATTATTTCAACAAAACATATAAATTATAATGAAAATTTAAATACTTATATTCAAAAAATAATTTTAAAACACGAAAATAATTATATTTTTATTCCCGAAGGTGCCTCTTGCAAACAAGCTGAATTTGGTATAAAAATATTAGCAAATGAAATTAAAAAATGGACAAAAACAAATAAAATAAATAAATTAAAAATATTTTTACCAAGTGGTACAGGTACAAGTTCTTTATTTTTACAAAAAAATCTTAAAGAGTTTGAAATTTTAACTTGTGCTTGTGTCGGAGATGATGAATATTTAAAAAAACAATTTAAAATGTTAGAAACAAATGAACTTTTACATCCAAAAATTATCAGGCTAAATAAAAAATATCATTTTGGAAAACTTTATAAAGAATTTTTTGAGATACATAATGAACTTTTAAAACAAACAAAAATTGAATTTGATTTACTTTATGATTCTTTAGGCTGGATTACTCTTGAAAAATATATACAAAATAACAAAAGCTTAGAATCTTATGATATTTTGTATATTCATCAAGGAGGTCTTTTAGGCAATGAAAGTATGAAAGCTAGATATTTACATAAGTATCAAATAAGTTTTTGATTTATTTTAGATACAATTATATTATTTTTTAAAGGTTTATATTTAAAATGTTATTTAGAATAGATGCTATATCTAACAATGCAAGAGCCTGTACGATACAAACACAAAATAGTACAATACAAACACCAGTATTTATGCCAGTTGGAACTCAAGGAACAGTTAAAACTTTAGATGCAAATGATATGTTAAATTTAGATGCAAAAATAATACTTGCTAATACTTATCATTTATATTTACGACCAGGAAGTAAAATAATCAAAGACTTTGGAGGTTTGCATGGTTTTTCTAAATTTTCAAATTCTTTTTTAACAGATTCTGGTGGTTTTCAAGCATTCTCTCTTAGTGAAAACTCAAAAGCACACGAAGATGGCATTGTCTTTAAATCACACATAGATGGGAGTAAGCACTACTTTACACCAAAAAGTGTTTTAGATACTCAATATGAGCTAAATAGTGATATTATGATGATATTAGATGATTTAGTAGCCTTACCAAATAGTGATGAAAGAATTAAACAAAGTATTAAAAGAACGACTGCATGGGCAAAAGAAGCTATTACTTATCATATAAGTCAAAAAGATAAAGGTATAGGTCTTCATCAAAATATTTTTGCCATTATTCAAGGAGGAACTAGTAAACAATATAGAGAAATATCTGCACAGCAATTATGTTCATTGAAAGATTATGACGGTTTTGCTATTGGAGGTTTAAGTGTAGGTGAATCTAATACTTCTATGTATGAAACAGTTGAATTTACTACACAATTTATGCCAAAAGACAAACCAAGATATCTAATGGGTGTTGGAACACCTGAAGATTTAATTGAAAATATACATAGAGGTATAGATATGTTTGACTGTGTCATGCCTACAAGAAATGCACGAAATGGCACACTTTTTACATCATTTGGAAGATTAAATATAAGAAATGCTTCGAATAAAGAAGATAGAAAAGCTATTGATACTGAATGTACTTGCTATACTTGTCAAAACTTCTCAAGAGCTTATTTGAACCATTTATATAAAGCAAAAGAAATTACATATTTTAGACTCGCCACTTTACATAATCTTCACTATTATTTAAATCTCATGAAAGAAGCTAGAGAATCTATACTAAATAATACATGGAATGAATTTAAAAATGAATTTTATTGTAAAAGGAAAAAATAAGAGGACAATAATATATAAAATTATACTAAGGACAGTTTATATTAGTAATAACATCAGCTTGTAAATCAACTTTTTTATTTGTATTATTATACTTGTTATCATATATGAAACTGTGTTTCACTTCCAGTATTCTATCATTAAAGTCTCGGTCTATATAATCTTCATACAATAAATAATAATGTGTTTTTGATACATTTTCTTCTGTTTTTAAAGGATTATTATTTAGCCAATTATTATAATTAAGAGTTTGAGCATGATCTATAAATGCATCATAATCATTTATAGCTAATTTTTTATAATTATTAACACCTATATCTATAAAATCTATTTGAGTAGATAAGTACTCTCCTCCTCCAATCATCATGGTTTTTTTGTCAATACATTTATCTTTGAAATGATTCTCAATCTTGCTTTGTTTCTTTTCATCAGAAACGATGAAAAAACCTTCATCTTCCTTTAGATGTAAAGTATCAGATTGATCAAACTTTAAATTTTTTATACATTCTTTTCCATTTTCTTTGGTTAATTCATAAGTACCAGTTAAATTTTTCATATTTGCACTTGAGCTTTTTCGTGTTATTTTTTTGTGTTCTAGCATTTTTTTTATATTAGTAGAACTTAATACTTTAGGAGTATTAAATGAAGTTATATTTAAAAACTTATACCAAAATGTACTGTGTTCTAATTCCTTGATCGTTAAACTTACATTTAAAGGATTTCCACTAGAGTCTTTTCTCCATATAGTAGAAAAAGAAATGGGAATACTAAGTGTTTTATTTATAATTTTGTGAGCAATTCTTTCTGCAAAACATATTGCTTCTTCGTGTGTTTTATCTTCTGTTATTTTAGTTTCATAAATACTTGCTAAAGTAATAGCAGAATCATGAGCCAAGCTTTTTAAAGAATAGCCTTTTTTTTTGATTAATCGTTCATCAAATAATGTTGCAATAAATATAATAACTAAAAATACAAGAATAAAGCCTAATAATATCTGTTCAATAAATGCATTTTTTATTTTAAAACCTTTTAAATAATAGTTTTAAACACTAAGGTATCAGTTTAGCATAAATTATGTATTTATTTCTTAAAGTTAAGTTAAAGTTACTTGTTTTATATTTAAAAATATTATTATAATTTCTAAAACAAACTTAAATCAAAAAATGAAGAATATCTAAAATTTGACGATATAACGAGAGCTTATTTTTCCTAAAAGTATGTTTTCATATGTTTCTTTGATTTCATTTAAAGATATTTGTTTTGTCAATGTATCCAAGGATTTTATTTTAAATTCATTTGATATTTGATTCCACATTAAATCTTTTTTTTCTAATTTTGCTTCAACACTATCAATACCTATTAATCTAATAGCTCTTAAAATAAATGGAAAAACATTTGTATGAAGTTCATATGAGGAAACTAAACCACAGCAAGTAGCTACACCATTATATTTAATAGACTTTAATGCTTCGTTTAAAATATTTCCACCAACTGTATCAATTATACCTGCAAATTTTTCTTTTAATAAAGGTCTTTTATCTACTTTATCAAAAGTATTTCTTAAAATCACTTCATTTGCACCTAAGCTTTTAAGATAAGGTATTTTATCTTCTTTTCCACTAATTGCAATGACATTAAAACCAAGTTTAGATAAAACTGCTATTGATATACTTCCTACTCCACCACTTGCTCCTGTTACTAAAATATCCCCATCTTCTTTTTTTACACCATTTTTAAGAAGTTCATTTATACTCAAAGCTGCTGTTAGACCAGCTGTCCCATAAATCATACTTTCTTTTAAACTTAAATTTTTAGGTTTTTTAATTATCCATTTATCTTGTACTTTTACAAATTGGCTATGTCCTCCATTTGTATTCATACCTAAATCATAACCAGTTACTATTACTTTATCACCTTTTTTAAAAAGTTCTGATTTACTTTCTTCTATAATACCAGCTAAGTCGATACCAGTTATATGTGGAAAGTTTTGTGTAACACCTTTATTTCCTATAGAACTTAGGGCATCTTTAAAATTAAGTGAAGAATAAGCTGTTTTTATAAGTACTTCATTATTGTTAATTATAGGAATATCTACTTCTTTGACACCTGAAATAAATTTATCATTTATTTTTTCTACTACATAAGCTTTCATCTTTTATACCTTTTTTAAATTTTTTATACAATATATTATTAGGAATTTAATAAATCATTTAAACTATCTTTTGGATTCTTTCCTTCTATTATTTTATAAACTTCTAGTGCTATTGGGGTATAAATACCATTATCTGTTGATAGGTGGTTAATAGCTTGGGCAGTTTTGACACCCTCAGCTACTTCTCCTAAATCTTCTAAAATTTCATCGAGTGTTTTATTTTTTGCAAGTTCTAAACCGACTCTGTAGTTACGACTAAGTGTTGAACTAGCAGTTAGGAAAAGATCTCCTGCACCACTAAGTCCTATAAAACTTGATTGTTTTGCACCAAAATATTGTCCAAATCTTTGCATTTCTACTAAACCTCTTGATATTAAAGAAGCCCTTGCATTATTTCCAAGATTTAAACCTTCACAAATACCAGAAGCAATGGCTAAGACATTTTTATAAGCGCCTGCTATTTCAGCCCCAATAACATCTTCTGAATAATAAAGTTTTAAAAAATTAGGAAAAAATTTTTTAAATTCACTATAAAGTTTTTTAGATTTTGAATTTATTACAATAGCTGTAGGTAATCTTTGTATAACTTCAGAGGCAAAAGAAGGTCCTGAAATAAATCCAATATTTGAAGAAGGTACAAATTTTTCATAAATGTCATTTAAAAACATACCTGTTTTTGCTTCTATTCCTTTAGAAGCTACTAATATTTTTTGATTTTTATACACAAAATTTTGTTTTAACCAAGTTCTTATTTCTTGAGAAGGAATTGTTATTATTAAATACTCACATTCTAATGCTTCTTTTAAAGTAACAAATTGTTTAAGATTTCTTGTGGTTCTTGAACTAATAAAAGTATCTTGTTTAGTATTTAAAGCATAATGTAATGCTTGTCCCCATTTACCAGCACCAATTACTGCTATGTGACCTTTTTTCATTAGACAGCCTTTGTATGAAAATTTATGCTAATCTTTGTTTTAATAGTTCATTCACTTTTTGTGGATTTGCACTTCCTTTACTAGCTTTCATAGTTTGACCTACAAAAAAACCAAATAATTTATCTTTCCCTGCTTTGTATTGTTCCACTTTTTGAGTATTGCAATTTAATATATCATCAATTATTTTTAAAATTGCTCCATCATCACTTACTTGTTTTAATCCAAGCTTATCAATAGCTGCATTAACTTCAATATCATTCATCATTAGATAGTCTAGTACTTCTTTGCCTGCTTTTCCTGAAATTGTACCATCTTCTATATTTTTTACTATTTGGGCTAATTTTAAAGCCTGTACAGGTGATGTTAAGACATTCATACCATCTTTTAATCTTCCTTGTAATTCAACACTTAACCAAACAATTGCATTTTTAGCAGATATATTAAGGCTCATCATTTGTTCAAAAAAATTAGCCATTTCTAAAGTTGAAGTTATAACAGAAGCATCATATTCCTTTATATTATAATTTTTTATATATCTTGCTTTTTTTTCATCTGGAAGTTCAGGAATTTTTGAATATTTTTCAAGCATTTCATTACTTATAATTAAAGGTAATAAATCAGGATCAGGAAAATACCTATAATCTGCAGCATCTTCTTTACCTCTCATTGAGCGTGTTTCACTGGTATTTACATCAAATAGTCTTGTTTCTTGAATAATTTGTGTTGAATGAACTCCATCTTCCCAAGCTTCAATATGCCTATTTACTTCAAATTTAATAGCTTTTTCAATAAATTTAAATGAATTCATATTTTTAATTTCACATCTTGTATAAAGTTTTGTTTCACCTTTTGGTCTAATAGATATATTTACATCACATCTAAAAGATCCTTCTTGCATATTAGCATCACTAATTCCTAGATAACGTACAATTGAATGAAGTTTTTTAAGATATAAAATAGCTTCTTCGCTAGATCTCATATCTGGTTCTGATACTATTTCAAGCAATGGAGTTCCAGCTCTATTTAAGTCTACTTGTGAAAAATCATTAGAATGAATATTTTTTCCTGCATCATTTTCTAAATGTGCCCTTGTAATTCCTATTTTTTTAGAAGTTCCATCTTTAAAATCAATTACTAACTCTCCTAAATCAACAACGGGTACTTCAAATTGTGATATTTGATAAGCATTTGGTAAATCTGGATAAAAATAGTTTTTTCTATTAAAAATAGAATTTTGATTTATTTTTGATTTAATTGCAGTTCCTAACATAATAGCCTTATGAACAGCTTCTTTATTTAGTACAGGTAAAGCTCCTGGAAGTCCTAAGCATGTTGGGCATACATTCGTATTTGCTTTTGCTCCAAAACTAGTAGCACAAGCACAAAATAGTTTTGATTTTGTATTTAATTGAACATGTACTTCAAGACCTATTATTATTTCAAACATTTATTTCCTTTATCTCACTATTCTTATATTTGCAGTCAATTTTAATCTATCAAAAAAATCTTTTAAATATTTTCTTTCTCTATCTTGCATAACTATATTAAAAATTCTATCTCTTACATCTTCAAATTTAATTGTCTTTATATCTTCTTTTTTTTTAATTAGTAAACTTGTGTATTTTTTATTAGATGAGAAAATAGGTGTAAATGTATTTATTTTTGTATCACTTATGATAAATCTTAATTGAGAGTTAAGTTCATCTTGTTTTAAAATAATATCACTTTGCTCTACATTTGCACTATTTAACATAGGGTTAGTTTGAATTAAAAGTAATTCTTTTTTGGAACTAGAAGCATATTTTCTTACATAAATCTTAGAAGCAGATTGAAATAAATTAGCATTGTTTTCATAAAAAATTTTTAAATCTACTTCATTTGCTATTTTTAAGTTTCCTCTAATTAGTTTATTCGATAATTTTTGTTTAATAATATTATTTTTAATATTATCTTCATAAGCTGCATAATTTTTATATTTTTGTTTAATAATAGATTTAAATGTATATAAATCCATTCCATTATTAGAGGCTACTTTTTCAAGATATGAATTTACATCAAAAATATCTGCACTTATATTATTCTCAGTAATTAAATCTTTAAATAAAACTTCATCTACTAATTGACCAATGGCTTCATCTTTATTTATATTGAATAGTTTCATTTTATGTTCTATATCATAAATTGTAATTGCATCATCATTTACAACTAATGCAATAGCGTTTATAACTTGTGCATAAGAAACACTAACTAATATAAAAAATCCAAACAACAACTTTTTCATTTTTTTCATTACCATCCTTTTAATAAAGCTCTTATATTAGCATAAAATTTATAAAAAATAAGACGAAATAAAATGATAAAAAATTACCAACTATGCAAGAATTAAAGATAAAGCATAAATTTTAGCTTTATCTTTATAAAAATTATGGTTCATTATTAGGATAATATAATTAATAATATTTGTTATTTTAAATAGGTAAAACTCTAATATTCTCATCAACTTTTTGTTTTAATATAGACTCAATTGCATAAAGTGTTCCAGTATCACCAGAAGCACAACCATTACAAGCCCCTAAATATCTAATGTATAAATCATAATGAGGAATATTTTCTTTAATATCAATAATTTCCATATTCCCACCATCCATAACTAACATTGGTCTAATATCTGCATCTAGTACAGCATCAATTGTTTTAATTCTTTGAACAATAGTCATCTTATCAAAAGTATTAGCTCCTTGGCTACTTAAATCAGCAGCAATTTTTATTTTTTCTTCTTGCATTTTTTCTCTTGTATCTTGTAAAATATCAACTAAGTAATATTCTCTATCTTCGTGACCACCTGCTTTTATACATGATTTACAAAAAGCACCTGCTTTTGTATAATCAGTTATTTGCTCAACTGTAGTTAAATCATTGATTTTAATTACTTCTTGAATAGTTCCTAAGCTAACTCTTGCACATTCACAAACAATAACTTCAGTTTCAAAAGATTCTATATCTACACCTTTGTATTGTGCTGCTGCTTTTTTAATAACATCGTAAGCCATAACAGAACAGTGCATTTTTTGAGGAGGAACAGCTGGTATATCAGGCTCATCTCTTAAGGCATGTTCTACATCAATATTGGTAATTTTAACAGCTTCATCAACAGTTTTACCAATACATAATTCAGCCATAACATCAGATGATGCAATTGCAGTTCCACAACCAAAAGATTTAAATTTTGATTCTTCGATTACATTTGTTTCTTCATTTACTGCCCAATATAAACGAACAGCATCTCCACATGATTCAGCACCAAAATCTGCAATAATTAATTTTGCATTTAACTCTTTTGCTCTTTGCTCACTTATTTCACCTTGATGTGTTGGGTCGTCCATTCTTCTAATTACATTTTCCGAGTACTCATCCCAAATTGAACCAGATATTAAAGTATTTTTAGCCATTTTATTTCCTTAAATTTATTATTATAATTGTGATACATGATTTTCAGGTGCACTTGCATATGAAGAAGAAATTTTTCTAAGTCTTGCTACTGCATTTTTTATTACATCAATAGTGTAATCTATTTGTTCTTTTGTATTAAACCTACTTAATGATAATCTAATACCAGTATGAGCTAACTCACTATCACTTCCAAAAGCATTCATAACTGGATTTGCTTCTAAATCTTCACTAGCACATGCACTTCCTGTTGATGCACCAATACCTTTTTGATTTAAATCCCAAAGCATTGATTCACCCTCAACACCTCTTATTGATATTAAAGTAGTATTTGGAGTTCTGTTATTTTTTCCTCCAATTATTATAGTTTCAGGGATTTGTAAAATTGCATTTTCTAAACAATCTCTTAATTTTTCTACATGATCGTGTTCAAAAGCAAGAGCATTAGCTGAAGTTGCAAGTTTCATAGCTAAACCCATGCCAACCATACAAGCTACATCAACTGTACCAGCTCTATGTCCTCCCATTTGTTCACCACCATGAAGTAAAGGACTAAGTTCACATGTTTTTCTTACATATAACCCTCCAACACCCTTAGGACCATGAAACTTATGAGCTGAAAATGTTAAATAATCTATATTACAATCTTGTACATCAACACTAATCTTGCCTATTGCTTGTGTTGCATCTGTATGAAAAGCTATTTTATTATCTCTACAAATTTGTCCTATTTCTTTAATAGGGAATATTTTTCCCGTTTCATTATTCGCCCACATAATAGATACTAATGCAGTATTTTCTTTTATAGCTTCTTGTACATTTTTAGCTTCGAGTATCCCATCATTATCTACTTTTAGATAAGTTACTTCTACTCCTTGTGTTTCTAAGAATTTACAAACTGCCGTAATTGATGGGTGTTCAACTTCACTTGTAATAATATGATTTTTATTTCCATTTAGAATTTTATCAATCCAAATACCTTTTAAAACAGTATTATTACTCTCTGTTGCATTTCCAGTGATGATTATATCATCTTCATCTTTTGCATTTATTCCTTCATATAAATAATGAAAAGCTTCAATCATTTTAGGATGAGTTCCTGATCCAAACTTATGTAAAGAGTTAGGATTACCATAAATATCACAAAAAAATGGTTTCATCTCTTCTAAAACTAAAGGATCTACCATTGTTGTTGCATTATTATCTAAATATACTTCCATTTTTATTCCTATTTAAAATTAAAAATTTATTTGATTTTATTATTGATAACCACTATCAAAGCCCATAAAATCAATCTTTAAAGACATTATAAGTTAAATAGGATAAAAATTGTCTTAATTTAAATTTTTTATTTATTAATTTTTGTTTTAATTAAAATAGTCTATTTTTTGATATGTCTATATAAATATTTTAATAAACTTTCTTCCAAAGATTCTTTTAAATTATCTTCAAGCTTACTTAAAGTATTTTCACATTTTTGTGCTAGTTTATTTGCTATGTCTATAGCTAATTCAAGTCCATGTAAATTAACAAATGAATTTTTATTATTATCATTTTTTGTTGTTTTCCCTGCTTCTTTACTTGAATGAGTTTCATCTATTATATCATCTTGGATTTGGAATAAAAGACCAATATCTAAACCAAAATTATATAAATCATCTTGTACTTTAGAGTCTAGTTCACAAATAATAGCACCCATTTTTAATGAAGCTGCGATTAGTTTTGCAGTTTTATGAAGATGTAAAAATTCTAAATCTTTAAGCTTTAGTGTTTGATTTTCAAAATAACAATCAATTGCTTGACCAATAATCATTCCATTTATTCCAGCATTTTGGGATAAACATTTAATAAGGTCAACTTTAATATCACTACTAAAAGATGCATGGGCAAGTAAATTAAAAGCTTCGGTATTTAAAGCATCTCCTACAAGTATAGCAGTAACCTCATCATACTTAGTATGTAATGTGCTAAGTCCTCTTCTTAAACTAGCATTGTCCATACTTGGTAAATCATCATGAATTAAAGAATAAGTATGAATCATTTCTAAACTAAATGCTACACTCATAGAATTCTTAAGAAATAAAGTATTATTTGCACGAACCACACAAAGTAATAACATAGGTCTAAATCTTTTTGCAGAAGCTTTAAGCATATAAGCTAAAGCATCTTCAAAATAGGGATGAAAAGTTTTACATTTTGGAAGATTATTTATCAAATAATCTTCAAAATCATTAACTAGTTTATTTAAATTAGTTTTTTTGTTCAAGAGGATTAAAATTTTTCATAAGATTAAGACTTGAATTTTTATTATTTTCTTCAACTTGTTTTAAAACATCATTTATAGACGATATTAAAAGAACTTGTAGCATATTTTTATCATTTAATAATGTATCATTAATTTGTAAATCTGTTATTTCAGAGTTGCCATTAATTGTAATTTGTATTAAACCAGCTCCAACTTTAGAAGTAAATGTTTTACCATTATTTTCTTCTTTTGTTTTATCCACGATGTCTTTCATTTGTCCCATCATATCGTTCAAATTTAGTTTACTTAAGTCTACTCCATTAAGCATTTGTATGTCCTTCTAATTTATTTGTGATATTTGTAATATTATTCTTTTCATCTACTATTACTACGGTTGGTTCATAGTTTGCTAATTCTTCTTGTGTATACGAAGCATATGCAATAATAATAATTTTATCACCAATTTCAACTTTTCTTGCAGCCGCACCATTTAAACAAATATCTTTACTTCCTACTTTGCCTTTTATAGTGTAAGTAGCAAATCTTTCACCATTATTTACATTTACTATTTCAACTTTTTGTCCAACTCTAATAGCTGAAGCATTCATTAAATCTTCATCTATTGTAATTGAGCCTATATAATTCAAATTTGCATCTGTAACTGTTGCTCTATGTATTTTACTATAAAGCATTTCAATTGTCATATAGTTAACCTCTTAATTTATTTAATTATTATCTAAAACGATACTATCGCCCCAATATTGTTTTGGAATCAAAAATTCTTCTATAATATTACCTTGTATAATATGCTCATCAATAATTCTATCTATTTTTTCCTTAGATAATTGGCAGTACATATAATGCCCTGGTTCAATTAACATAAGTGGTCCCATTTGACAGCGTCCCAAACAAGATGTTCTAACAGCAAGAACTGGACCCATAATACCTTTTCTCATCATTGATTGACTTAAATGATCATACAAGTCTCTATTTTGCTCATTCACACAAGAAGGTTTTGGCATACCAGGAGGTGAACTTTGTTCGCATTTAAAGATATAAAATGTAGGTTGTGGCATTGCTAGTATTTCCATAAATAATCCTTTTTTTAAATAAAAATTTAGCATAGCTAATTAGTATATGATTATACTAAAATAAGCTTTTAATAAAAGCTTAAAAAAAATAAGAATATACTACTTTTTTATAAAACTACTGACAACTAAGGACTTGCATGAAAAAAATCTTTTTTATTTTATTTTTGCTAGTGTTACTTTTAGAAGCATCAAATCCAATTGCTATTTTAAAAACGACACAAGGTATAATTGAAATTAAGTTAAGACCTGATATTGCTCCAAAAGCAGTTGAGAATTTTATTACTCATTCTAAAAACAAATATTATGATGGATTAATTTTTCACCGAATTATCAAAAACTTTATGATTCAAAGTGGAGATCCAAGTGGTACAGGAATGAAAGGTGAATCAATTTGGGGCAAAAATTTCAAAGATGAATTTAGTTCAAAAGCACTTTTTGATAAGGCAGGTATTGTTGCAATGGCTAATTCTGGACGAGATACAAATGGTAGTCAGTTTTTTATCACAAGTGTTCCTACATATTGGTTAAATGGTAAACATACAATTTTTGCTTATGTAATAAAAGGTATGGATATAGTACAAAAATTAAGTTTAGTACCTGTAGATAATGCAAAAAAACCTTTAAGTGAGCAAAAAATTATATCCATTATGATAAAAGAACAAGTTAAACAAAAGCCTCTTAAAAATTAAATACTGTTTTTAAACGTTTTTCATGCATTTGTTGATTTTTTTGTTCTACATTTAAAATAATTTGTTTTTTGTTTTTTTGATTTAATAAATCTTTTATAATATTTTCTAAATATTGATCTTCAATTATTTGTAGTTTTGCTAATTCATTTCTTATATAAGTTAAATTTTTACTTTTAGGAATTATATAAGGTGTTACAATTATAACTAAGTTTTTATTTTGCTTTGAATGAAGCTTATTTTTAAATAGTTCACCAAGAAGAGGAATATCACTAAGTAATGGTAATTTTTCTATAGTTTTTTCATTCTTTTGTTCAAGTAAACCACCCAATATTATACTCTCACCATTATTAACTATTGCCGTTGTTATAATTTCTTTTTTTGAAGTATTAGGATTTGTATTGTTGGCATTTATATTTTTAATTCCTTCAAGTATTACATGAATATCTAAGGTAACTTTGTAACTATTTGATATTTGTGGTTTTACTTTTAACAATAATCCAATATCTTGTCTTTTATAAGTACTAGTGATATTCCCACCACTAGTTGTAGTTGTTCCTGTTTGAATAGATACAGTATCTCCTACATAAATAGAACTTTCTTTATTATTAATACATAATATTGATGGTTGGGATAAAATATTTAAGGCATAAGTTTTATTAAGTAAACTTAAACTAGCTCCAAGTGATAAAAATGATTTTATATTTGGAATTTTCAAATTAAAATTTGTAGAATTTAACAAACTTGCATTACCCTTATTTAAGGATGAACTAAAAGTATATAAACCACCATTATGAATTCTTCCTCCTAAAATTCCATATTTTATTCCTACTTCATTTAATAAATCATTATTTAATTCAATAATCTTAACCTTTACATAAACTTGTGATTTTGCCTTGTCTAATTGTTTAATTAATTTAGCTAAATCATCTAAAGTATTTTTTTGTCCATATAATAATATGGTATTATTTTGTTTATCTATAGTAATTTTTGCTTTGTATTTATCTTTTTTATTAACTTTTTCTTTTAACATATTATCAATAATTTTTTTTATATCTTGTGCTTGTGTATTTTTTAAATCTATAAGCATAGTTTCATTTTTTAAAATTGTGTCTAGTTTATCAAGTTTTAAAATATGAGAAGATAAGTATTGTATACTTTTATTATTTCCTATTAATATTATAGAATTATCATAAATATTAGCTAGTATATTAACTTTTGTTTTCTCATTAAAAGCTAGTTTTGCGATTTTTTCTAATTCATTTTTAGCATCTACTGCAAAATATTTTTTCAGTTTAATACTTTTGATATTTTTTGATTTTTCATTTATTTTAATAATTCTTAAAATATTGTTTGTTTGTTCAAATGTAAAACCTTTATTTTCTAAAGCGAATAATAAAATATTAAAAATATTGTTTTTGTTTATAGATTTGTTTGATAAAAAGTTAACTTTACCTTTTATGATATATGTATTTAATATATTTTTATCAAGAACTTTTGATGTGATTTTTATTAATTCCATGATTTGTAAGTTTTTAAAATTAATATTAATATCATTTGCAAATATATTTATACTAATAAACAAAATAAATATAAGTTTCATATCTTCCTTTATATCATATATAATTATTCAAAAATTATGATACAACAATATAATTTAATAAATGTTAAATTATATTGTTTTTATTAGTTAACATTTAGTGTATATTATTTTTAACTTTATTCTTTTTAAAGTAGCAATTTAGTAAAGTTAAAGACTTTTTTCTTTAGGATTAACTATGAAATTTAATTTTTTAAAAATATCACTTCCAATTATTTTACTAATTGTTACTTTATTTTATATAACTTCACAGTTTATACAACCAGCTCCAAAAAAAAAATTAATAATCGCAAGTGGTTCTGTAAATGGTAATTATCACAAAATAGCATTAGAATACAAAAAACTTTTAGAAAAAGAAAAAATTAAGGTTAACATTATAAATACAGCAGGTTCAGTTGAAAATATAAAGCTTTTAAAAAATCAAAAAGTTGATATTGCATTTATTCAAAAAGGGGTACTTCCTACAGATCCTAATTTAGAATTTTTAGCCAATATTTATTATGAACCTTTGTGGATATTTTACAAAAATGAAAAATATCAAATGGATTATATCGTACAGTTATTTTCTAAGACGATAGCTATAGGACAAGATGGAAGTGGGACTCAGCATTTATCAACAATAATATTAAATAATAATGGAATTAATTCTACAAATAGTACATTACTAAATATATCGACAAAAAGTGCGAAAGAAAAACTAAAACAAGGTGAAATTGATGCTATGTTTGTAGT
>JADGEG010000152.1 GCA_016744485.1 Arcobacter sp.
GTTATGAAGCTTCACTTATTGGACTTTTTCAAATTGTTGGTATACCCACGGTATTGAAATTTTTACTCTCTCCTCCCATTGATAAAATAGTATTTGAAAAAAATCATTATAAAAAATGGATATTTTTTACTGGGATAATTTATGTAATTCTACTTGTGGGTATTAGTTTTTTATCTTTAGAAAATAATATATACGTAGTATTCGTAACTATTCTAATAACAGCTCTAATTTCAACATTTATAGATATTCCACTCAATGCATTGGCAATAAAGGTTTTTACTAAAGAACAAAGGATGAGTGCTGGAAGTTATAAGATAAGCTCATACTGTTTAGCTGTACTAATGGGAGGTGGAGTGTTCTTATTGTTCTACAATCATTTAGGGTGGAGTGCTACTTTTAGATTAATGGCTACTATGGTTATGTTCTCTTTAATAGTTTTATATTTCATAGAAGAAAAAGCTGAAAAAATAGAAGAAAAAAAAGTATCTTTTAAAACTATTGTCTCCTTTTTTAGACAAAAAAATATAGGGATATGGGTGTTTTTACTCTCATTTTATTTTGCATTTATAAGTGCTATTTTTATTTTTATGAAACCCTACTTTATTAGTAAAGGAATTAAACCTGATGATGTAGCAATATACGTGGGAATATATGGAAGCATTGTAGGAATTTTAGGAGGAATTATAGCAAGTAATATAAATAATAAGTTTACTAAAAAAACTCTGCTTATATCTTTTATGGTATTTAATATTATAAGTAGTTTAATTTTGATATCTGTAGAACAATTTGAATTAACACTTAGTTTCTTGCTTATTTCTGTTACCTTTACAGCTCTGGCAATTTCTCTGTCTTCATCCATAATCTTTTCAATGATAATGGACTATAGTAGAAAAGAATCAAGAGCTGTAGACTATGCCATTCAGTCAAGCCTTTTTTCATTTACAAGAATAATATCTGCTGTTATTGCTGGAGTTCTCGTGTCAAGTATTGGTTTTGAGGGGATGTTCTTATTTGAATTTATATGCATGTTATTGTTGGTATTTATTATTTATAGGTATTATAAATAATTTTTTAATAGTAATATTTTCTATTTTTCATAATATCTTTAGGACGTATCCCAAATTTTTGGACAAAAGCTTTTGAAAAGCTTTGCACATATTTGTATCCAATTTTTGAAGATATTTCATTTATATTGAATTCGCTATTTTCTAATAGATTTTTAGCTTCATATAATCGATACTCTAAAGATAAATTATATGGTGTTTGGTTGAAAAATTTGTTAAAACCATACTTTAATTTAAACTCATTTATAGCTACTTTTTGTGAAAGTTCTTTTATGGTTGGAGGGTTTTGTATGTTCTTAATAAGTATATCTCTTGCATAATAAAGTGCTTCTTTATCTTGTTTTGAAATTTTTACTATATTATTAGATTTGGAATCTTTTTGAGAAAAAATATTTTCAAATTCTATATACAAAAGCTCTAAAACTTTTGATTCTTGATATATCTTCTCTAAGTTTCCATTGTATTTATTTGAAAATATTTCATTGGCTAAAATTTGAGTTTTAAATCTTGTTTTGTGATAACTTATATCTGTACCACTTCTTTTTGTTTCAAAAAAATCAAAAACTTTATAAGTAGAATGATTTAACGGTAATATTTTGGATAAATACTCTTTTCTTATAACTAAAGCTAAAAATTTTCTATAATTTTCTGGTGTTTCAATACTCCCTTCAAAACTATTAAATAATGATAGCGTTGTATGATTCTCTTTACTGCTACCATTAAAATTATCTACATAACTTTTATAGGAAGTAGATCCTTTTAGGTTAATAAGAAAACTAAGACTATCCACTTTCTCTTTCTTATACATTGAATTATTTTTGATAAAATGTTCATTTACTTTTGAAATAGTTATAAAGTCATTTATCTCCTCTTTTATTGACATAGGCTTCCTTTTGAACCAAAAATACTCCTATTAGGCTAAAAATATCATTGATTTTGATAATTGTTATTGAGTATACTCTAAAAGAATTAAATTTAAAATAAAGGCACAAAATGAATCATAAAATAGCTTTATCAATTGTAACAGCAATATGTTTGTCAAGCAATATTTATGCAAAAGAGGTGCAAACACTAGATACAGTAACTGTAACAGCTCAAAAGGTTAAAGAAAATGCACAGCAAGTTCCTATATCTTTGAGTGTATTTGATGAGTTTGCAATAGAAGATAGAAAAATAGAAAACATTAAAGATATAGCTCTTTATACTCCAAATCTTATGTTTTTTAATAATGGTGGTTCATTTTCATTTTCTCCTACAGTGAGGGGGCTTCGTACAGCTGAGGGAACTTTTTCTTCTTCTTTAGGAATATTTGTAGATGGTATTCCTATTCTTACTAAGTATGGTGCTGATTATTTTTTAATGGATATAGAAAAAGTCGAAGTTTTAAAAGGTCCTCAAGGAACTCTTTATGGAGCGGGAGCAGAAGCTGGTGTTATAAATATCACTACAAAAAAACCTACAAATGAAACAAAAGGTACTGTGGGAGTTGAACTTGGAAGTGATAATAAAAGAGAATATTCCGTTAAAGCAAGTGTAGCTATTATCAAAGATAAACTTTACTTGGGAGTATCTGCAAAACACTACGAAAAAGATGGTTTTATTAAAAATACAAATATTGGTGGGCATAGTGATGATCAAGAACATAATTTTGGGAAAATTTACCTAAGATATACACCAAGTGATAATCTTGAAATCTCTTTAATCTCTTCATTGTTAAAACGAGATGATAAAGATGGTGTTATGGGAACTCAAAAGAAGAGAGAAAATAGCAGTAGTGCTGCATTTCAAAAACCAGAAACTTTTCAAAATTCTTTAAAAGTAGAATACAATAAAAATGACTACAAATTCACATCTGTTACTACACATTTTGATTCTGATGTTAGATCATATCGTGATTTTGATTTTACATCTGCTGACATGTTTCAATTAAAAATGGATGAGGATATGAAAAATATTTCACAAGAGTTTAGATTAAGTAAAAAAAATGATAGATTATCTTGGCTGGTTGGAGTAAATGCAAAACATGATGATATATATTTATACCAAAATTCTATGTCTGTTTATCCACAATATGCAAGTTTAGGTATTTATGATATAGAAGGTGATTCTTATGGTATATTTTCTCATGCTGATTATATGATAAATGATAAATTATCTATATTAGGGGGACTAAGATACGATAAAAACAATATAGCTCTTAAAGAAGATGCTAAAAACATTGATATAGATAGTTCATATAGTGAATTATCACCTAAAATAGGACTAAAATATAACTTTGATAAAAATACTATGTTTTATACAACAATATCAAAAGGGTATAAACCTGGAGGATTCTACACTCCTACACCTGATGGGTATTCTAAAAAATACGATAAAGAAACCTTGTGGTCTTATGAAATAGGCTCAAAAAGTAATCTTTTGGATAATAGGCTTGTACTAAATACTTCCATATACTACATGAAAATTGATGATATGCAAGTGATAAACAATGTAAATGCGGCATTTGCCTATATGTCAAATGCTGCAAAAGCAACATCAAAAGGTTTTGAGTTTGATCTAAATTATAAAGTTACTTCTAATTTAGAGTTATTTTCTGCCTTTGGATACAATGAAACAAAATTTGATGAATATAAGGATGCTTTAGGAGACTATGAAGGAAATTATAATACTCATGCACCGAAATATAATTATAATATAGGGGCACAATATAGAAGTAATAAAGGATACTATGCAAGAGTTGATGTAAATGGTTATGGAAAAATGTATTTTGATAAAGCAAACAAATATGAGAAAAAAGCTTACAGTCTTGTAAATGCAAAAATAGGATATGAAAAAGACAACTTTGATATATATCTTTATGCAAAAAACTTATTTGATAAAAACTACGACTCTGAGGGTGTATATGCATACTATACTATTTATTCACAACCAAGAGAAATTGGTGTTCAATTAGCGTATAGGTTTTAAAAGTGCAATGGTTCAATTTTGAGATAGGGATATATAATGCTTATATTCCTATGATATTATTGCTGTTAGTTCCAAAAATTATATCAATGATTTTAAAAAAAGATATAAGTAGAGCTTTAGCTCGTCCAGATATAAATGGACATGAAAAAACTATTTATAATACTTGGCTTGGTACTTTTTATTTTGTTTTATTGATAAGTATATTTATCCCTTTAGTTTATACTGATTATTTTACACTAGGTCTTGTTTTGAGTAGCATAGCTTTAGTAATGAATATTTATGGAAATTATACATATCAATCAACAAAAAATGACAAATTAATAAATACAGGGATTTATAAGTTTAGTAGAAATCCAGGATATTTCAGTACGACAATATATTTTTTAGGAGTAAGTCTTATGGCTAATTCACTATTTTTATTTGTTTTAACAATCATGTTTTTTGTACTATATCAAATAACTGCGAAATATGAAGAACGCATGTGTAAAGGTATTTATAAAAATGAATTTATTACATATAAAAAGAAA
>JADGEG010000153.1 GCA_016744485.1 Arcobacter sp.
CCATCTATAGCTAGTAATCTAAATTCTTTATACTTTTCATATTCATCATCTTTATAAAAAATATCACGAGCCCCTGTTCCCACACAAATGTGCTATAATCTTTTTAGCGAAGATAAACTTATTGGAACTGTTATAGCCCCTGTTCCCACACAAATGTGCTATAATGGTCTTACATAACCGATAAAACACAAATAAGTTATAGCCCCTGTTCCCACACAAATGTGCTATAATTTTGCTTGGGTAGACCCACTAAAAGATAGTGTTATAGCCCCTGTTCCCACACAAATGTGCTATAATGGAGACATACTAATAATTCATTGTAAACAGGTTATAGCCCCTGTTCCCACACAAATGTGCTATAATAACTATATAAATGTTAAAGAGAATATAGCTGTTATAGCCCCTGTTCCCACACAAATGTGCTATAATAGATTTATCACTTGAAGATAAAGAGATAACGTTATAGCCCCTGTTCCCACACAAATGTGCTATAATATTTTTTCTAATTTTACCTATATCTTCTTTGTTATAGCCCCTGTTCCCACACAAATGTGCTATAATTCAACATTTGTATCAATCTCTTTAACTTGAGTTATAGCCCCTGTTCCCACACAAATGTGCTATAATATAACCTTACCTACTATGTCAAGTGACACCGTTATAGCCCCTGTTCCCACACAAATGTGCTATAATAAGTTTATGTGCATCTGTACCATAATCATAGTTATAGCCCCTGTTCCCACACAAATGTGCTATAATTTTTATAACCTTTTTGTATCACATATCCATGTTATAGCCCCTGTTCCCACACAAATGTGCTATAATTGTTTTATCTCTACTGCATAAGTTAAATCAGTTATAGCCCCTGTTCCCACACAAATGTGCTATAATATATCGCCTTTTTTAAAAGCTCTACCATTGGTTATAGCCCCTGTTCCCACACAAATGTGCTATAATACACTTTTTTTCAGTTATACCCTCTGACTTGTTATAGCCCCTGTTCCCACACAAATGTGCTATAATCAAAACTAGAAGATTTACTTCAAAACTGGGGTTATAGCCCCTGTTCCCACACAAATGTGCTATAATATCCCTGCAACTCACATAAGGAAACATACTGTTATAGCCCCTGTTCCCACACAAATGTGCTATAATCCTTAGTGTTAACAATAAAAGAGCTTTAATGTTATAGCCCCTGTTCCCACACAAATGTGCTATAATGAGTTACCCTTTTGAAGCATTAAAGTGTCGGTTATAGCCCCTGTTCCCACACAAATGTGCTATAATACCTACTCTTAAGCCTCTGACACAAAGGGGCTTTGTGGTATTTATATTAAAATAAAAATGTAAAACTATGGAACTTTTATCTTAAAATTATATATTTTTATCAACTATTTTAAGTATTTATTTACAAAATAATTAAAAAAGTAAAAGTTGTTTCATTCCTACACATTTTTCTTCTACTATTTCATCTCCAATTAATATATGCATTCTTTCATATTGTTTATCTGTAACTTGCATGGCACGAATATTTCCTTTATTTGGAAGATTATTTTCTAATTTATTAATATATATATTAACAATTTCTTGCCCCTTACAAACTCTGACATAAACAGAAAATTGTAACATTATAAAGGCTTCTTTTATAAGCATATTCCTAAACTTACTTGCATCACTTCTTTCTTTTTTTGTTCCTGTTGGTAAATCAAAGAATACAAAAAGTCTCATAAATCTTTGCTCTTCATTTTTCATTAGAAAAGCTTGGCAAAATAATTTTTGAAAAATCATTATCCTTAGTACATTTAACTAAAGAATTAATACATATTGAACAGGCATTTAAAAGAGTTGTATGTTCATTATTTATCAATACTTTTTCTTGTAATATTTCAACTAACATAATTTTATGTTCATATGTAAGTTCATAAATTTTTGGTAAATTCTCACTTAAAAAGATATTATTTACCTTATTATCAACAAAAGCTCTAAAAGGTTCGATAATATCATCAGATAAATTAAAAGAATTTAATTGATTTTTATGATGTAAGCCAAGTGCAGGAATTAATCCACTTGCACTTAAATCTCTAGATATAACACCTCTTATAATACTATATCCATAATTCATAGCAGAGTTTCTCCAGTCACTTACATCTCTTCTATTAAAATTTTTATATAAATACTGAAAATACAATTTTGCACTATAACTTTCGGCATTATTAATATCTCCTGATTTAACATTCTTTGCTATGATTATTAACTCTTTAGATTCTTTGTTTTTTTGATAATTTTCTAAAACTCTTGATTGATTACTTATTTTACAAATAATAATTTGTTGCCAAATTCTTTTTTTAAAAGCTTCACTCCATTTAATCTGAAGATGAACCATAAGAGAAAATCTACTGTGTTGATGAAAAGGAGTAAAGATACCATTTGGAGTGTGTTTTTTATCACAAGTAAAAACTACTATATTTTCTTCTGCTAATTTACTTAGTAAGGCACTTGTAATCGTAACTTGTGGGGTTTCTAATATAATTACTGAAATATCAATAAGAGGAACAATTATATCATCACTTTCTAAAGGTGAATACAAAAAATTATGTTTTTTTAAAGATATTTTAGAAGTTTTACTTATAATTATTGAACGCCATCCCATATAAAGACTCCTTATGTTTTTATCTTTGTACCTAGTCTTTTTTCATTTTTAACTTCACTTATAATTCCTAGTGCATCTACTTGAAACTTTTTAACACTAAGTGCATTTTGAATACCTATTGATTTACTGCAAACATTTGAGGAGTTTCTTTTAAAAATACCATGTTCTTTATTATCATGATTTTTTATTTTAATAGAACCTGTCGCACTGTCAGTCGATATAAAATAACCTTTTATAGTTTCTTTTTTTGTCTTTACTTCTATTAGTTCATCTTTAAAAATAGAAAATATGAATTCATAGTTTTCATCCATTTCTTTCCATTCTTTTGGATTAGCTTCTTTATTTTTTCCAGCAACTATTGCTTTATTTGGCAAAGTTTTTTTAACAAAATCAGAAGTATAAACAGGAACTACATAAAATTTACATTGTATTTTATGTTTAAAGATATCAACTCTTGGCATACTACTTTGTTTTGCTATTTTACTTTTATCATTTAATGTCACATTTCTTATTACACTACCACCTGTCAAAACAGATGGTTTTTCTTGTTTTTTATTAGCCATATAATTTTTTGGACTATAAATAGTTTGTTCATGAGCTTCACCTGTTATACTTTTTCGTGGAGCAAAAGAAACAAAAATTTCTTCAATAGATTTATCAACCATATTTCTAAAGTTTTCTATAGGAGCTTCAAATTTTACTTTTTTACTTTTTTCTTCTACTTTTTTATAAATAAATTCTTTATTTTTAGCACTAATACTTGATAATCTTTGAACCTCACTTTGTGTTGCAAAAGCTATTATAATTGCATCAACGGCATGATGTAGGTGATTTTTTCTGCATTTATTTCCAACTTGCCAATTATATCTTAGCATATTTGTAAGCATTCCATTAATGCAAATTACTTTATTCTTATCATTACTTTTTAAATCCAAATTATCTTGTATAAAAGTTTTAATAAATTTAGACATAAATGAAGTATCATTTATATTTCTTTCTTTAAACTCTTTTTGTGAATTTTCATCAAAATTTTTCTTTAACAATCTATATCTTTTAGGTTTTCTGATATTTTTAAGACTATTTACCCAAGTTTCATATTTACCCCAATCTTGTTTTGTATCAGTAAAATATTCATAAGGAGTTCTATTCTTTTTATTTTGATTTTCTTTTGTTAAACATAAAACTTTATTATTTAAACTATCTTCTAAACTTCTACTTAGAGGTAAAATATGATCAATCTCTACATATCCTTGCTCTAATAATCTATTTAAATCTATGTAACCCTCTTTACCTTTATAACCACTATATGCACAATAACCATTTTGTTCTTGTAATAATCTAAATTTTAAGAGTTCATTTCCTTTTGGTTCTCGACCATAATCTTCTTTAAATTTATTTACAATTGAGATTTTAACATTTTGAAATTTTTTTTGTCCTTCTTTGATTTTATTTCTATCTTCTTTTGATTTTTTAATTTCTCTTGTTAATTCAATATGAATTTTATCAAATTGTCCGTATTTTCTTATAAGTGCATTTATAACTTTTCTTGTTTGAGCTAATGCTCTTTTTACAACAGGATTTGTAAGTTCTAATTGTTCATCTTTATTTAATGATCTTAAAAACTTTTCTTTTTTATAATTTATTTTTTTATAAGCTAGTTCTTTTACAGCTTCATCATATCTTTTTCCTATAATCATTATTTCTAATAATTTATCAATTGCTTTAATACTTAAATTTAAGAACTTATCAAAAGATACATTTTCAATAAAAGTATCAATCAAAATCTTTTTTTCTTCTTCGTTTAAAAATTCAAAGTTAACTTTTTCTAGTTCAATTTTAATTTTTTCATCACTTTTATGATATGAAAATATTGTAGCAATTTCATTTAATATCTTTTTATCTCT
>JADGEG010000008.1:0-8172 GCA_016744485.1 Arcobacter sp.
AGACAGGTGTGAATTTTTCGATATATCTTATTATCATAATTTAGAAGATATGAGGAAACAACTTCCAGTAAATCTTAAAAATATAGCTTTTTTAGGTGAAGAAATTATACGATTTCAAGACTATGGGTTTAAAAGTTTAAATGATCAAAAGATTATTAATAATATTCATTATCATAGATGTTTTAAAAGTGAATATGAAGTGGAATGTATGAGAAAAGCTAATCAAATAGCTAGTATTGCACATAATGCTGCTAAAAAAGCATTTTTAAATGGAAAATCTGAATTACAAACACATTTAGCTTATTTAGAAGCTATTTCATATAGAGAAAATGAAGTTCCTTATGAAAATATCGTTGCTTTTGATGAAAGTTCTTCAATTTTACATTATATTGATTATAAAAAAGAATCTTTTAATGCAAAATCTTTTCTGCTTGATGCAGGTGCTTCTTATAATGGTTATCATGCTGATATTACTAGAACTTTTGCAAAAAAAGAACATACATCTTTTCATGAATTAATAGAAGCAGTTAATAAATCAACACTTAATATTATTTCAAAAATTAAAATTGGAATGAATTATGAAGAATTACAAGAACAAATGCACTTAGATGCGTCTCAAATTATATATGATTTTAATTTTATGAATATATCTTGTGATGAAATATATGAAAAAAAATATTCAAAACTTTTTTCACCTGCTGGTGTTGGTCATTATATTGGATTGCAAGTTCATGATGTAGGAAACACTCTTTTTGATGAAGATGGAATCTTGTTGGAACAATCAAAGAATCATAAATATTTAAGATTAAAAAAAGATATTGAAGAGGGTAATGTTTTTACAATAGAGCCAGGAATTTATATTATTGATCAATTATTAAAACCACATTATGGAAAAAAAGAATTTAACTGGGATATTATTTCAAAATTTAGAAGCTTTGGAGGAGCAAGAATTGAAGATAGTGTTTATATAAGTAAAAATAATGTTGAAAATTTAACACGACCTTATTTAAAGTAAATTACTATAAACATATATTTAAATTTTATTTTGCTAAAATCATAATAAATATCTAAGGTTTAAAGTGAAAATAGGAATCATTGGAGCGGGAGCTTCTGGCATAATGGCAGCTATACAAATAAAACGAGCAAATAAAAACATACAAATAGATTTATTTGATATTAACAAAAGTATTGGTAAAAAAATTTTAGCTTCTGGAAATGGAAGATGTAATATATCAAATACTAATCTTAGTTCAAAAAACTATATAGGAGAAAATAAAACTTTTTGCCAGTATGCTTTAGAAAAATTTTCTTTTAAAAAATTTGAAGAATTTTGTAAAAGTATTGGATTATTACTTGATATAAAAGATACTAATAAAGTGTATCCTTTATCAAATGAAGCAAAATCTGTTGTAAGTTTACTTCAAAGTCAAGTTAATCATTTAAATATCAATGTGATTTATGAGACTAGAATTGAAAAAGTTTCTAAAGAAAACAAAAAATTTTATTTAAAAAGTAAGACAAAAAAGTTTTTTAATTATGATAAGGTTTTAATTTCTTCAGGTTTAAGTGCGGCTCCTCAATTAAACTCAACACAAGATGCTTTAATAATTGCTAAAACATTTGGACATACTATAAACCTTACATATCCATCACTTGTTGGTTTATGTATGAATTCAAATTATCACCATAAATTAGCTGGTTTTAAAAAAGAAGTAAAACTTACTCTTTTAATAAATACAAAAATAAAAGACGAGAAACAAGGAGATCTTCTTTTTACTAAGTATGGAGTTTCTGGCTTTGCAGTTTTAGATATAAGCCAAAAAGCTTCATATTATTTATCTTTAAAAAAGCATGTGTCAATTGATATAAATTTTTTTCCAAACTTATCTAAACAAGAATTAGATAAAAAAATAAAAATTTTAATACATTCAAATGAAAATGAAAAGTTAAGTACTTTACTAGGTGGTTTAATTTCAAATAAACTGCCCTTAGTTTTGTTACAAGAATGCAATTTGGATCTTAATATAAAAGCGAAATATATATATGAAGAAGAAATAAATAGTATTATTAATAAATTATTAGCATGGAGAGTAACTATTATAGATACTCAAGGTTTTAAACATTCAGAAGTTAGTGGTGGAGGTATTAAAACAAGTGAAATAAATAATACAACTTATGAAAGTAAAAAATGTCAAAACCTATATTTTACGGGTGAAGCTATAGATATAGTAGGATATAGAGGTGGCTATAATTTACATTTTGCTTGGGCTAGCGGATATACTTGTGCTAAAGCTATGGCTTAACAATTAGAAAATTTTATAATTATATCTTTTACTTTTAATATGATTTATATATTTAAGCTATTTTGTATCACAAGCACAAGTACAACCATTAATACTATTCCAGCACTTTTATTGTAAAGTTTATTCGCACTTATAAATACTAACATTAAAGATAATATCAATGCAGCTAAAATATCAAAAGAATACTCTTGAAGATTAATATTTAAAGGCTTTACAATTGAACTAACTCCTAAAACCATAGTAAAGTTTGCTACATTTGAACCAATGATATTTCCAATTGCTAAGTCAGAGTTATTATTTAAAGCTGCTTTTACAGAAATAGTAAGTTCAGGTAAAGACGTACCAAGTGCTACTAAAAACAATCCAATAATCCACTGACTAATACCAAAATCTTTAGCAATATTTTCAGCACTACTAATTGCAAAATCAGCACCAAGAATAGTAAAACTAAAACCTAAAATAAGAAAAATAACTGTTTTTTTCCATGCAAATTTTTCCTTAATATTATTTTCTTTGGATTTTTCTACTTGGTTTGAAGAAAATAAAAACATCAAGTAAGCCAACATTAAAGATAAAAATAAAATACCATCAATAAAATTTAATTTACCATCCATTCCCATAAGAATAAATACTAAAATTGGAAATAAAGCCCAAGCTGAATCTTTAGCAAATATATCTCTTTTAGGAACTATTTTTTTAGATATTAAAAATACTACTCCCAAAACTAAAGCTATATTAAAAATAGTACTACCTATAACATTTGCAACTGCGATATCAGGACTTCCTTGCAATGAAGCAGATATAGAAACTGCCATTTCTGGTAAGGATGTACCTAATGCTACTAATGTAGCTCCTATTATAAAAGCAGATATTTTATAATGCTTGGCTATTCTTTCACTTTCTTGTATGATACACTCAGCACCATAAATTAATGCTACCATTGATACTATAAAAATAATAAAATCCATATCTTAACTATTCCTTACTATTAAACTATTTGGTAAGTTAAACTTTTTAATAACTTCTTCTTCTTTTTGTCTATGTTCTCCATTATCCTTCTCATGATCATACTTTAAAAGATGTAAAAAACCATGAATAAATAGTAGGGCTAGCTCATCTTGAAAGCTATGTTTAAATTGTTTGGCTTTTTCTTGTACAAACTCACTTGATATTATAATAGCTCCTAAAGGCATATGTTTAAATTCATTATCCAAAGGAAAACTTAATACATCAGTTGATTTATCAATATTTCTATGTTTTTTATTTAATTTTTTTATTTCATTATTATTTGTAATTATTAATTCTATATCTTTATCACTCAAGTCTTTAGCAATACTTTCTAAATACGATATATCTATTGTATCTTCTGTACGATTTTCTAAGTCAATCAAAATATAAAACCTTTTTTTAATGAGCAATTTTATCTAAAAGTAACATATTTATAGTTTAATAGATAGTAGCTTTGGTTTTATTCTAATTTAATTATGAATTTGTTATAAAAAACTAAATTAACGTTTATAAGTAGCAAGATATTGTACAAATTAGCAAAATCAAGTAGTATATACTTAGTCATAATAAAAAAAGGAGTGAAAATTAACTCACTCCTTTTAATATATTTCTTAGAAAAAAGAACTATAAAATAGTAACATTTTCTGCTTGAGGTCCTTTTTGTCCTTCTCCTATTTCAAAAGAAACTTTTTGTCCTTCTTCAAGAGAAACTCTTCCATATCCAGTATTATTGATTTGTCTAAAGTGTACAAATACATCTTTACCACCATCATCTTGCTGAATAAATCCAAAACCTTTTTCACTGTTAAACCATTTTACCGTTCCGTTAACTTGCTCTGCCATTATGTAATTCCTTAAATTATAATACACCTCATCACTGAAGTGGTCGAAAATAAAAAAGTGAAATACTTCTTTAGGTGTATTATGCTGTAAACTTAAAAAAAGGCTAGCAATAAAAACAATCCAAAGATGAAAGTCACGATCATCTTTCTGTCACATAATTGTAGCAAAAAAAAATAATAATTGCAAACTTTGTATTAGCATATATCAAATTACACTTACAATATACAATAATTCACATTATGTAAGTAAATTTATAAGTAAAAAAATAACTAATAATAATATTATTTAAAATAAGTAATAAATCTTTTCAATCTAAATGAAATTATAAAATAAGCAAGATATGATATATCTTGCTTATTTAAATATAATATTTATAAAAGTAGTTTTAAGCTACTTTTTGTGCCTTTTTAGCATATTTTATTCCTAAATCAAAAGCTTTTTCATTTATATCATGAACTTTTTTAGGTACTTTACTTAACATAGTTGATCTTAAAATTTCTGGATCAACTGTATTATTTGTCATATAATTAGCAATAGATAAAGCTAATACACTTTGAGTAATAACATTTCCTATTTCTTCTTTTGCAATTGTAATAATTGGAATTTCATAAATAGTCCAATTTTTTTTATCTTCAGCACTTGGTTTTACTAAATTTGGTTCAATTACGATAATCCCACCTTTTTTAACACCTCTTTTAAACTGATCATAAGACACTTGTGCAACCGAAAGCATAAAGTCAATTTCACCATCATTTGCATATGGATATAAAATATCACCGTCTTCTAAAGTAATATCAACAACAGTTGGACCTCCTCTTACTTGAGATGTATATGTTGAAGTTTTTAAACCATTTCCACCAGCATTAATCTTAGCAGCTGCAAAAATAGAACCAGCCAAAAGAACACCTTGTCCACCAACACCTGTAAATCTCATCAATGTTTTTGCCATAGTATTCTCCTTAAAATTGAACCATAGTTTTATTTCTATATGCTTCTTTTACTTTTTCATATGAATCAGTATATTCATCTGCTGTAGTATCTTGTTTTAAAATTCCTGTAGGAAATAAACCTTCTTGCTCTGCATCTTCTAATTTATCAAACTTTGTTTTTGCAAGTGAAATTTTATCAATCCAGTTTAAGTTTGCCATAGCCGTACCCATTTTATTTTTTCTACCTAAATTTACATGACAATTTGAGAAAATATCAAAAAATGAATAACCATTATGAGAAAATCCTTTTACAAAAATACGCTCTAATTTTTTAGGATCTAGCATAGTCTCACGTGCCACAAAAGAAGCCCCTGCTCCAATAGCTAGTTTACATGCATCAAAAGTTGGATCTATATTTCCTTTTTGCATAGTAACTGTCCACATACCTTTTGGAGTTGTTGGACTTGTTTGTGAGTTAGTTAAACCATAAATGAAATTATTAATAACTATATGATTGATATCTATATTTCTTCTACATCCATGAATTGTATGATTTCCTCCAATAGCTAAACCATCACCATCACCTGTTATACAAAACACTTTTTTATTAGGATTTGCTAATTTAATCCCAGTGGCATAAGCAATAGTTCTTCCATGTGTAGTATGAACTGTATTACAGTTAACATAAGAAGAAAATCTTCCTGAACATCCTATTCCAGAAACAACACAAATATCATCCATGTTCCATCCTAGTTTATCAATAGCTCTAATAAAAGCTTTTAATATTACACCATCACCACATCCCCAACACCATAATGTTGGCATTTTGTTAGTTCTTAAATATTCATCATAATTAAAAGCCATTACATTCCTTTCACTGTTTTGATTATTTCAAGTGGAGCAATTGGTCTACCATTTGCTTTTAATAAAGTAGTAAAATCTCTTCTTCCGCTTACTCGCTCAATTTCACCTAAATATTGTCCCAAATTTAATTCTGTCACAAGTACTTTATCAAATTTATCAGTTAATTGTTTAATTCTTTTTTCAGGACTTGGCCATAATGTAAGTGGTCTAAACAGTCCTACTTTAATACCATCATTTTTTAATCTATTAATAGCTTCTTTAACTGCTAATGCAACTGAACCATAAGCAATAATTAAAATATCTGCATCTTCTATCATGTACTCTTCATTTTGCTCAATTTCATCAACATAATTATCAACTTTTTTAAATAATCGTTTAATTAATTTATCACATTTTTGCTCATCTTCTGTTGGATGACCTTTTTCATCATGATGTAAACCAGTATAATGATATCTATATCCTTCAAACATAGGGTTTAATACTGCTGGTTGATCATCTTCACAATCATAAGGTTTATAATCTTCTTTAGCTCCATCAAAAAATTTTCTAGGAATTATATTTTTCTTTACTTCCTGCACTGTAGGAATAATAGCTTTTCCACTCATATGTCCAATAGTTTCATCAAGAAGTACAAAAACAGGTGTCATAAATCTATCTGCTAAATTAAATGCTTTTACAGTTTGAGTATAACACTCAGCTAATGTTCCTGCACATAAAGTAATAGATTTATAATCACCATGAGTTGGAGCTTTTGCTTGCAGTATATCACCTTGTGCTACTCTTGTAGGAAGTCCAGTTGAAGGTCCTCCTCTCATTACATTTATAATGACAAGTGGAACTTCTGCTATAAAAGCTAATCCAATATTTTCCGCTTTTAATGAAATACCAGGTCCAGATGTTGCTGTTAATGACCTTTTGCCACTCATAGCTGCACCAATAGCACAGCAAATACCAGCTATTTCATCTTCCATTTGAATAGCAGCTCCACCAATACCTGGTAATAAATCACACATGACATGCATTATTTCACTTGCAGGTGTTAAAGGATAACCACCAAAAAACTCACACCCTGCATCAACTGCGGCAATTGCTGCTAAATCATTACCAGTTGAAATTATTTCTCTAGTCATTCTTTCTCCTTAAGCATCTAATGCTCTATAATTATTCTTTGTAATAGCTTGGGCTCTTAACTTAGCTTCATCACTTAGTTTAGCAAATTTGAATTCTTTTTTATCTGCAACATAAATTGCAAAATCAGGACAGGATAGTTCACAATCATTACAACCAATACATGACTCTGGGTCTCTAACACTAATCATTGCACCAAGTGTTGATGTTGGTTCTGGTATCATTGCAATTACACCTGCTGGACAAACAGATACACAAATATCACATGCTTTACATCTATTCGTATCAACCCACACAGGAGTATTTTTTGGAGCTTCTAAAGTTGCCATATTTTCCCTTTAGTTTTGAATTAATATTTAAAAAATATCAAATTAAATATCACATCATTAATAATAACCTAATATTAAAAACATAGCATATATAAACTAAAATACATTATTCATGAATTATATTTATGTTACCATCTGTTACAAGTATATTATAAATAAAACAACATTTTAAACATATTAAGATATAATTGTAAAAAAGGTAGTTTTGTGGTTTTGTATCAACCAAATAATGGTTATTGTTATAATAGTGACACACATTTTTTATATAATTTTATTTGTGATAGTTTCAAAAAATATAAAAACATTAATGGTGAGTTATTAGATATAGGTAGTGGTAGTGGTATTTTGGGTTTATTACTTGCAAGAGATTATAAAAAACTATCTTTAAGTCAATGTGAAATTCAAAATATATTTCAAGTTTATTCAAGTATAAATTCAAAATGTAACAATATAAAATCATTTATGTACAAACATTCATTTATAAATTGTAATTTTACAAAACAATTTGATTTTTGTGTATCAAATCCACCATTTTATCATTCTTGTGTTATAAAAAGTGAAAATGAATCTTTAAAGATAGCTAGATATAATGATTCTTTACCTCTAGAAGCATTTATTAAGCAAAGTTCAAAAATATTAAAAAATCATGGCAAGTTTTTCTTGGATTGTTATTACTATTATTCAATGTAGAAATCCTTCAACCATTATGACTTGTTGATTCTTTTCGTCGAAAATGGAATAATTAACAAAAGGCCCAGCCTTAAACTC
>JADGEG010000008.1:8182-23109 GCA_016744485.1 Arcobacter sp.
AACTTAGAGAGCTTACAGTTTGTTCACCCAAATAAAAATAAAAATGCAAGTTTAGTTTTAATATATGCAAAAAAAAACTCAAAATCATTATTAAATGTTTTAGAACCTTTATTTGTTTTTGAAGATAAAATTTTTTCAAGTAATACTAACAAAATATATCAAAAATCTTCAACATATAGTATAAAAGCTCAAATATGAGTATAGTAATTAAAAAATCCTTTCCATTCTCTTTTGATACTTCTGCTTGTTCTTCTTGTCTTGGTAATTGTTGTATTGGGCAAAGTGGTAATATTTGGATTAATAAACAAGAAATTATTAATTTAAGTGAATATCTAAATATTAGTATAAAGGATTTAAAAATAAAATTTTTAAGGAAAAAATTATATAAATACAGTATAAAAGAGATACAATTATCAAAAAACAATTTTGCTTGTATTTTTTTCGATTTAAATAAAAAGTCTTGTTCAATATATGAACAAAGACCACAACAATGTAAAACTTTTCCTTTTTGGAATTATTTCAAAAACAATATAGAAGAGGTATTAAAAGAATGTCCAGCTATTACAAAATTATAATTATTTTTCTTTTTATATTTCTTTTTACATCTTGTTCAAATGTACAAAATACAATAAATATGAAAAAATATGAAAATTTTTTCTCTCAAGAAAATAAACTAATTATGCTTGCACTTGATTATGAAAAAAACAATAATAATGAAGAAGCTAGAAAACTTTATAAAAAATTATTTGATCAAACTTCAAATAGTGAATATTTAATAAAATATTTAGCAATATCTCTAAATATGAAAAAATTTGATGATATTATTAATATAAGTAAAAAGTATTTAAAAAATCATAATGATATAAAAATATTAAAAATATACACTTTAACTTTAATACATCAAAATAAATTAAATAAAGCATTAAAAAGTGCTTTATTTTTAAGTAAACAAGATAAAACAAATGCTAATTATAGAATACTTGGATTAATTTATTTTAAAGCAAAAAAATATAAAGAAGCATTAAAAGTTTATCAAAACCTGTATGATAAACATTTAGATGCTAAGGATTTAATATATATAGTAGATATTTTGTATATTTATTTAGATAAAAAAGAAATAGCTATTGCATATCTAGAAACACATATAAAACTTCATAAATCTAGTCAAAAAATATACAATAAGTTATTAAACATATATTACAAAGAAAAAAATACAAAATCTATTATAAAAGTCTTAAAAGCTAAGTATTTTTCATTAAATAATCAAAATAATATAAAAGAAAAAAAACAAACTTATGAATTATTAGTGCATTATTTAGGAAAAAAAGATATTAATCTTTTAATAAAATTTTTAGAAAAAAATAAGCTTAATAATTATAAACTTTTATCCTTATATCAACAGAACAATCAAAAGAACAAAGCTTTAATATTAAGTAAAAAAATGTATAAAAATAGTGGTGATATTAATTTATTAGCACAAATTGCAATATTAGAATTTCAATTAGCCAAAAATAAAAAAGATGTTTTATTAGATGTTATTAAAAAATTTGAAGAAACCTTAACGGTATTAAATAATCATCAATATCAAAACTATTTAGCTTATCTTTTAATTGATTTTGATGTTGATATAAGACAAGGCTTAATATTAGTAAAAAAAGCATTACAAAAAGATCCTAATAATTTTGCATATTTAGATACTTTAGCATGGGGTGAATATAAGATAAATAATTGTAAACAAGCATATAAATCTATGAAAATAGTTATTGATAATGTAGGAATTAAAGATAAAGAAATTAAATTACACTGGGACAAAATTAAGGAGTGTTTAAATAAATGATATTAGATGAGATTATAAAAAAAACAAAATATGACTTAGAAAAAAGAAAAAAAAATTTTTCTTTAGATTTCTTAGGAAGAAGTTTAAGTGCTAATCCTTTCTCACCAAGAGATGTAAAAAAGTATTTAATATCTACGAAAGAAGAACCAATAAGAATAATAGCAGAAGTAAAAAAAGCAAGTCCTTCAAAAGGTATTATAAAAGAAAATTTTGATCCCTTATTAATAGCAAAAGCTTATTGTAATGCTGGTGTAAATGCAATTTCTGTTTTAACGGAACCCCATTATTTTCAAGGTAATTTAGAATATCTAACACAAATTAGACGCTATGTTCCAACACCACTTTTAAGAAAAGATTTTATAGTTGATAAATATCAAATAGTTGAAGCATTAGTATATGGAGCTGATTTTATACTTTTAATTGCAAAAGCTTTAAGTACAAAAGAATTAAAAGAATTATATGAGTATGCACTTCATCTTGGTTTGGAAGTTTTACTGGAAATTCATGATAAAGAAGATTTAACTAAAGCTATGCGATGTGGAGCAAATATAATAGGAATAAATCATAGAAATTTAGATACTTTTGAAATGGATATGAATTTATGCGATAAATTAATTCCAATGATTCCAAACGGTAAAATTATAATTGCAGAATCAGGGGTTTCAAATATTCAAATTATTAAAAGATTAGTTAGCATTGGTGCAGATGCATTTTTAATAGGTGAACATTTTATGAAGCAAGATTCAATAGAAGATGAAATATTAAAATTTAAAAATATTTAGTTATTTTTATAAAGGTAAAGAAACTGTAAAAACAGCACCTTTATTTGAATTATGAGCAGTAATAATGCCATGATTGTATTCTTCTATAATAGATTTGCATATGTATAAACCTAAACCTGTACCATGTGTTTTAGAAGAGCAATATGCCTTAAATATATTATTAATTATTTTATTATCTATACCTTTACCATTGTCTTCAATTTGAATAATCAAATATTCATTATTATTATAAGCATTTATATTTATTTTTTTATTTTTTATTTTATTTTCTATCATAGCATCACATGCATTCGTTATTATATTAATGAAAGTTTGTATTATATCATTTATAAAAATTTTTATTTGTTTATTTGATTTAATATTTGAGATTAATTCAATTGAATTAATCTTTAACATAGGTGATAATATCGTACTGGCTTTATTAATAAGTTCTTCTACAGTTATGTACTCTTGCTTTTTTGCTATGCTATAAAATTCTTTAAAGTCATCTATTGTATTATTCATATGTGTTAATTGTGAGGAAATATCATTAACAATTCCATCAACAACTTTTGGAGTTATTTCAATATCAAGCATGGTATCAACTGTTAGTTTTTGAATAATTAATGATATGGTTTGAATAGGTTGCTTCCATTGATGAGCTATTATCTCAATCATATTGCCAATATTTGAAGCTTTTTCTTGTTGTATTAAGATTCTTTTTTTTAAAATTAATTCTTTTTGACAAGTAATATCTTTTTTGATTAAATCATAATAAAGTAATTTTTTATTTAAATCTAAATTGGGATAAGCTGTATCTTTAGTCCAATAAAGTGAAGCATCTTTTTTTATATTTTTTACTTCTCCCGTCCAACCTTGTCCATTTTTTATCTTAGTACATAATACTTCATATGTTTTATTTGATACTTCATCATCTGGTATAATATATTTTTTATTAATTAACTCATCTTTGCAATATCCAGATATTTTACAAAATGCTTCAGAAACATTTAAAATAACACCATTAAAATCAATTCTAATGATTATGATATGTTCATCAAATATTGATATATTGTCATACAACATTTCAAAATCAAATTTTTTCATTAATTTTCCTATTATTCTTTTGTAAATTACTCTACTATGTTTTATCTTAGTTTAACTTTATAATAAAGACAATTAATTCCAGAATTAATTGTTACTACTCTTGATGGTATAAGTTTGGATTTAAATCCATAAGCCTTACAACCATGAGGTTTTAAATTATTCCATGTCACATAATAATAGCTACATTTTTGACATATAATTTTTTGATTCATATGTAATATTAGCATAATTAATTGCAATTGATATAAATAAGTTAATTATAATTTAAGTGACATTCATATAAAATAATTTTATTATACTATATTTAAGGAATATAAATGTTTACAAATATTACTACAAAAAATAAATTAATTTTAAATATGCTTATTACCCAAGTATTTTTTATTGTAATTAGCATTAGTGCTGTTTTATCAAATGCTAATTTAAGTAGTATTATTTTAACAAATATTATACTTGGAATTTTGCTTTTTATTATAAATTATTTGTTGGCAAAAAGAATAATTGGAGGAATAAATAGATTTCAAAAATATTTTAATGACTTAGTAGATATTATGTTTTTAAAAACGAACAAAATACAAAAAGCCTCTTATATGAAAAAAGATGAAATAGGTTCACTTCTTGAAAAAATGAATATGGTTCATGATGAAGTAGTTAATCTAAAAAATGATGATATGAAGATATTAGGTGAAATGACATTAATTTTAAGTAAAATGGAGCAAGGTATTTTTTATTGTAATGTTAAATCAAATACAAATAACTTTATGCTTAAGTCTTTAAAAAATAATTTTAATAAAATGTTAAAAGAATTAAATAATAATGTTAATTCTATTAAACAATGTTCTTCATCTTATGCCTCTAATGATTTTAGACAAAAAATTGAAATCAATCCTATGATTAAAGATAGTATGTTAGAGTTAATTATTAGTATTAATACTCTAGGAGATGCATTAAGTAACAATGCAAAAACAAACTTAAGTAATGGTTTAAGTTTAGAAGAAAATGCTCTTCTTATGAGTTCTTCTATAAATAATTTAGCAAGTAAAGCAAATGAACAAGCAGCATCTTTAGAAGAAACAGCAGCTTCTGTTGAGGAAATTACTAGTATATCAAGAAATAATGCTGTTAATGCTTCTAAAATGGCAAGTTTAGGTCAAACCGTAAAAATAGCAGTTCAAGAAGGTCAAGAATTAGCTTCTAAAACTGTTGAATCAATGGATGAAATTAATAAAAAAGTTACAGCAATCAACGAGTCCATTAATGTCATTGATCAAATAGCTTTCCAAACAAATATTTTATCTTTAAATGCAGCTGTTGAAGCTGCAACTGCAGGTGAAGCTGGAAAAGGATTTGCTGTTGTTGCTCAAGAAGTACGGAATTTAGCTTCAAGATCAGCAGAAGCTGCAAGAGAAATTAAAAACTTAGTTGAAGATGCAAATACAAAAGCAGATATAGGTAAAAAGATATCTGATAAAATGATTAAAGGTTATGAGCAACTAAATATACATACTTCTAAAACAATTGATATAATTGAAGATGTTAATACTTCATCCAAAGAGCAAATAGAAGGAATTGAACAAATAAATGATGCAATTTCTTTATTAGATAGAGTTACACAAGAAAATGCTAGTGAAGCAAATGGTATTAAAAGTGTTGCTAGAGATGTTAAAAAAATAGCAGACATTTTAGTACAAGATGCGAAAGATAAAAAAATACATTAATAAAGGTTTGATCATGGGAGAAAAAGAAGTTATTTTAGATGAATATGCATTTTTAGTTAGTGAAACAAATGAAAAAGGTATAATAAGATTTGCTAATACTGATTTTTGTAGTGTTGCAGGTTATAGTGTCGATGAACTTATAAATAATCCTCATAATATTGTAAGACATAAAGACATGCCCAAAAAAGCTTTTCAATCACTTTGGGATACAGTAAAAGCTAATAAGATATGGACAGGTTATGTAAAAAATGCTACAAAAAGTGGAGATTATTACTGGGTATATGCAACAGTTTATCCTTTTGTATCTTGTGATGGTTCAAAAGGTTATTTATCTTGTAGAAGAAAACCATCAAGAGAAGAAATACTTGCAGCTGAAAAATTATATAAACAATGGAATAATTAATAAATCTATATTTTTGTTTGACTCTGTATTGCTTTTCCAAGAGATAAGACATCTACATTTTCTAAACTAACTCCTGTAGGAACACCTTGTGCTATTTTAGTAAAATTTATATTATACTTAGATAGATTATCCTCTATAAAAAGTATAAATGAATCATTTGATAAAGATGGTGTTAATGCAAATAACACATGTGTGATACTATTATCTTCCACAAATATTTTTAAATTATTTATTTCTTCTTTTTCAAGTTTTTCAATAACAAAAAATATACCATCAAATTGTTTTGATTCATTTATGTAAAAAATATCTTTTGCACTTTGTACAAGGCACATTTTATTTCTATTCTTTGTCTCATCTAAACATATTTCACAAATTTCATTCTGACTCATAGAACCACATTTAATACACTTTTTTATATTTTTAATAGCATTTTCAATACAGTGTGAAATCTTAATACCACTATAATTATCATTCATTACAATATGATAAGCTAATCTTTGTGCAGTTTTTTTTCCAATCGTTGGCAATGCTTCAAAAGAAGAAACTAAATCATAAAATTTTTCTAAACCCTTTTTCATAAAAAATTATATCAAATTTTTATAATAATTTAGATAAAATCTTTTAATTAAAATTAGGAGTTATTAATTGAGTGAAATTGATTATTATGAATTATTAGAAGTTAGTAGAAGTGCTGATAAAACTGTAATAAAAAAAGCATACAGAAAACTCGCTATGAAATATCATCCAGATAAAAATCCAAATGATGCTAAAGCAGAAGAAAAATTCAAATCTTTAAATGAGGCATATCAAGTATTAAGCGATCAAGAAAAAAGATCTATTTATGATAATTATGGCAAAGCAGGCTTGGAAGGTCATGGACAAAGAAGTGGTGGTTTTTCTGGAGGTTTTGATGATTTAGGTTCAGTTTTTGAAGAAATGTTTGGTTCAGCTTTTAATGGTGGTTCTCAAAATTCAAGACAACAAAGAAAAAAATATAATTATAATCTTGATACTATGGTTGATGTTAAGCTTGAATTTAATGAAGCTGTATTTTCTTGTAAAAAAGAGATAAAATATTCATATAAAACATCTTGTACTCCTTGTGATGGAACAGGAGCAAGAGATGGTAAGCTTAGTACTTGTGGTACTTGTGCAGGACAAGGTCAAGTTCATGCACGACAAGGTTTTATGACTTTTTCACAAACTTGTCCAAAATGTCAAGGAACAGGACAAAGTGTAGCAAAATCTTGTAAAAAATGTTCAGGACATGGTTTCAAAGAAAATACAGATATATTTAAAGTTGATATTCCAGAAGGTGTAAATGATGGTATGAGAATTAGAGTATCAAATAAAGGAAATATTGCACCAAATGGTTCAAGAGGAGATTTATATTTACAAATTGCTGTTAAAGAAGATACTCATTTTATTAGACACGATGACGATATATATGTAGAAGTTCCTTTGTTTTTTACACAAGTTGCACTTGGAGGAAATATAAATATTTCAGGTTTAAGAAATGAATTAGAACTTTATATTCCATCAGGTACAAAAGATAAAGAACAATTTAAATTTCCAAACGAAGGTGTAAAATCTGTGCAATCTCATAGAAAAGGTGATTTAATAGTTCAAATTAATATAAAATACCCACAAACTTTAAATATAGAACAAAAAGAACTTTTAAATAAACTTCAAGATAGTTTTGGAATTGAAAGTAAATTACATGAAAAGAATTTTGACAATATGTTTGATAAAGTAAAAAAGTGGTTTAAATAGAATAATTAAAAATTATTAAAAAATATTAAATTAAATGGAAATTATATGTTAAGTAATTATTTAGAAAACTTACCAAATAAAGATGGTTATTTTGGAAAATTTGGTGGTTCATTTATACCTCCTATTTTAGAAGAGCCTTTTAAAGAAATAAAAAAAGCATATGAAGAACTTAAAAACTCTAAAGACTTTATAGAAGAATTAAAATATGTAAGAAAGCACTATCAAGGAAGACCAACTCCAATTTCTTATGCTAAAAACCTGAGCAATTATTGTGCTGGAGCAAAAATTTATTTAAAAAGAGAAGACTTAAACCATACAGGAGCTCATAAGTTAAACCACTGTATGGCTGAAGTAATTTTAGCAAAACACTTAGGTAAGAAAAAAGTAATAGCTGAAACAGGTGCAGGTCAACACGGTGTTGCTTTAGCAACTGCGGCTGCATATTTTGGATTGGAATGCGAAATTCATATGGGTGAAGTTGATGTTAAAAAAGAATATCCAAATGTTGTAAGAATGCAAATTTTAGGTGCAAAAGTTATTACAGTTACACATGGATTAAAAACATTAAAAGAAGCAGTTGATAGTGCTTTTGAAGCTTATATAGCTCAAGTAAATGATGCTTTATATTGCATTGGTTCAGTTGTAGGACCTCATCCATTTCCTATGATGGTTAGAGATTTTCAATCAATTGTAGGTATTGAAGCAAAAGAACAATTTTTTGAATTTGAAAATAATTTACCTGATAATATAGTTGCTTGTGTAGGTGGAGGTTCAAATGCTATGGGAATTTTTTCTGCTTTTATTGAAGATAAAGAAGTAAATCTTCATTGTGTTGAACCCATGGGTAAAGGTAAAGAGTTAGGACAACATTCAGCCTCTTTAACATATGGACAAGAAGGAGTTATGCATGGCTTTAATTCTATTATGTTAAAAGATGAAAAAGGTGAACCAGCTGCTGTTTATTCAAATGCTTCTGGAATTGATTATCCATCAGTTGGACCGGAACAAGCTTATTTAAATGATATTAATAGAACACAATTAGGACTTTGTGATGATAAAGAAGCAATTGATGCTTTTTATAAATTATCTAAATTAGAAGGTATTATTCCAGCATTAGAGTCAGCTCATGCTATTGCATATGCTATGCAATTAGCAAAAACTTTGACTAAGGATAAAACAATTTTAGTTAATTTAAGTGGTAGAGGTGATAAAGATATTGATTTTGTAGTTGATAATTATTCTATAACATAAATTATGTAATATAAAGAGTAAAACTAATGGTTTCAATTAAAACTATGAGTTTGTAAAAATAATTTTGCTCTCTTATGTTTATTGTTTTTTGCTTTTTGCATCCAATATTTTGCTTTATTTAAATCTTTTTTTACACCCAAAGCATTATAATAAAAATATCCTAGATAAAACATTGCTTTTGTATTTTCTTTTTTTAATAAATTATAAAAGTAAAAAGCTTTTTTATAATCTATTTCAGTAATATTACCTTGCCTATAAATATCTGCTAACTTAATTTGTGCATTTTTATTTCCTTGTTTAGCTGCATTTTCAAATAAAACGATTGCTTCTTGAGGATTATACTTTACATTATTTGGTTTTGAATAAATTAAAGCTAAATTTGTTTGTGCTATTGTATTATTTGCATAAGCAGCTTTTTCATAATAAAAAATTGCTTTTTGTAAATCTTGTTTTGTTCCTTTTCCAAAAAAATACATATTTGCTAAATTATTTTGTGCAATGATTACACCTTGTTTAGCTGATTTTTCATACCAAAAAAAAGCTTTTTTTTGAGCATTTATAGATGGGTCTAATTCGTAAATCATAGCTATATTTAATTGAGCTAAAGCATAATTTTGTTGTGCAGATTTTTCAAACCAATATATAGCTTTTTCTTTATTTTTATCTACTATTATACCAAGATATAAAAGCTGTGCTAGATTATTTTGAGCAATTTTATTACCTAAATATGCCGAACTCTCATACCATTTAAAAGCTTCTTTTTTATTAATTTCTACACCTAAACCTTTATAATGCATTAATCCTAGATTATATTGTGCTTTCGCATTATCTTTTTTAGCTAGTATTTTAAATTCTTCATATGCCTTTTTATAGTTTTTATTTTGAAAATTATTTACTGCATCAATAAATGATATAGAATATAAATTTAAAGTTAAAGTTATACTTATAATAAATAAAAATCTCATATTTAAAATCCTTTTGGGGTTTTTAAGATCTAAGTATTAAATAAATAATACCATAAAATAGTACTAAAAAATCAAGTTTTGATTTTAAACTTAAAGATTGGATTACATTAATTTTTTTTATTTTAGAGCTTCCTTTCGAAAAATATGCTTTATTTTTTATTTTGCCAAAATAAGATGTAGGACCTCCTAATTTGACATTCAATGACAAAGCCATAGCAGATATTGGATATCCTGCATTTATACTATCGTGTTTTACTCCAAACTTGTAAAAATTTAATAATGCATTTTTTGACATAAAAAATATAGCTATTAATATAGCTGTTATTCTAGCTGGAATATAATTTACAATATCATCCAATCTTGCACAAAATTTTCCAAAATTTTCGTATCTTTTATTTCTATATCCTTGCATTGAATCAAGTGTATTTATTGTTTTATATATAAATCCACCAACAAGTCCAAATACAAAAATATAAAATATTGGTGCTATAACTCCATCATTAAAATTTTCTGCATAAGTTTCAATACCAGCTTTATAAATATCTTCTTGTGTCATATCTTTCGTATCTCTACTTACTAAAAAAGCAATTTTATCTCTTGCATTCTTACTATTAATAAGTTCATATACACTATCATATAACATTTTTGATGATATACAAAAAGAAGCTAAAAATGCTTGAAATAAAATATTTTCAATTAAACTTATAATGGTAATACAAAAATATACTACTATTAATACAACACAACTAAGAATAAAACCTCTAAAAATACTATCTTTATAAAAATGTTTTTCTAAAAAAGATATAAGAAAACCAATTATTATAATAGGATGAATAAAGTATTTATACCTATTAAATTCGCAAAAATAAAAATCAATAAAATAAGCTATAAATATAAGTTCATAATTAAAAAACTCATTAAAGTTCATCTAAAGCTTGCTTTAACTTAAATAAATAGTTTCTATTTTTAACAGCAATTCGTATATGATACTTATTTAGATAATCAAAATTTGAACAATTTCTTATTAATATTTTATACTCTTTAAGTTTATTTTGGAATTTTTTGGCTTTCATATTTTTTAATTTTATTAAAATAAAATTTGCCTGACTTTTATATATTTGTTCAATAAAAAGACGCAGTTTTTCCATATTTAAACTATGCTGCAAATGTATTAACAAATAAATATTAAATATTTTTTATTTATTATATTTAAAAATCTGTAAGGGCCAACATAAAACAAAATATGAACAACAACCAAGAAGAAGATATTCCATCAGAGGAGATTAAAGCAGATACGTTTCGTACCATAAACAAGCGTTTTAACGAAACGCATAATAAAGCTGCATGGAGACAAACTAAAAGAAAGCTCAAAAGTAGTTTAGCACTGATAGGACGCGAAGAATCTCTTGCTATTTGGATACCAATTTCAAGTAAAAAATATGTAATTCGCAAAGCTGAAACACTTGGCTTTAAAGTCACTGAAGGCGAAGACAAACTCACAACGAGTGAGCTCTTTTTTGAATGGTAGCAGTAAATAAAACCTTTTATTTTATTTGTAGTGGAATTGTTATCAGGCCTAATAAGGTGCAAATAAAATAAACAAACATAAATGGCGGATTTATTAAACAATTATTGCAATACGAAAATGAAATAAATTAATTTTTATTCATGAGGGGTAGTAGCACTGAAACACAAGATGAACGCTTTAGTGCCCTTTTAGACGCTGCGCTTGAAGAATATTGCCAGTGTGATGACGCGCATACCACTCCAAATTATTGTTTGTGGTGTTTTAAAATTAAAGGCTGTGACGCCATTTGCTGCCCGCTGGTATTAGTTTGCGAGTACCCAAACTGTACCAATCACAAACTTGATCAGAGTACAGCAATTTGCAGCTCTTGTATCCGATCTTACAACAATTTTGGATGGCGTTACGGCATTGGTGAAAAAAATGGCAAAATTGCGCTTTTTTGTCCCCGGCATAAGCAACCCCCGCTGAGGAGCCAAATGATTTCTATAAGTATTATGCAAACAAGCAACAACTTTGATAATAGTGAGGAGACGCAACAATCACCGCAAAAAAGATTAAAAATTTTAATTTGATTTGAAAGAAGCTATGGCTTACAAACAACAAGAGCTTATAGATTATGTTGTTGGTAAGGTTGAAGATAATTTGGATAAAATTGCGGACGGAACAGTAGAAGAAACAACATTTTCAGCTGCTATGCCTTATGGATCTATAGATAAAAGCAAACTGTTAATTGCTGACTGGCTCGTAACAAACTTTCCCAACTGCGTCACTTGCATTTCAAACAAAAAACGGGCGTTTACCAACTTGAACAAAAACAATCTAATTCCTGCCAATATTTATTTTATAAACTTGGATAAATATGTGTTTTGATTGCCAGCAAATAAACATTAATAACTTTAAACGTAAATACACAAATATTAAATCTTTTAAAAATGAAGCAGATTGAAACTGCCAACTACATCTTTGCCGGACTACAAGCAATCTGGCTCTGTTTATTTTTAACAGGACGCATTTGGAGCTTTGCAGCAACCGGAGATGATGACGCTGGTCGGTTTATTAGAGCGGAAGTGGGTGCTTTCTTTTTTCACGCCGGTACTGTTCTTGCTGTATGGGCTGCCGCCTATGATCACGTTTCTAAGCTGCGCTGGCGCTTTTTGATTCCTCTTTTTGCTATGCAATTTGTTAATGGTCTCTTTACTGTTTTAAATGTGGGTTTATATTCTGCAAATCGTCCCATGATGCATCCACTCTATGAGTTTGTTCTTTATGGAATTGGTGTCTATCAGCTTTCTATTTTATTTGTGGGTATAATTTATTATGGTTATCATGCTTGGAGTGTTTCACATAACAAAAACGCCGAGACTGCTGTAAATATTAAAAGTAGGAATAGGACGAAAATCTTCCTTAACATATAATATATAAAAATGGAATTCAAATTGGGAAATATATTTTAATTAAAAGAGAAACAATGAATGATAATAATAGCAATTTTGAAATTCTTCAAACTCCCCGGGGAATCAGACATCCAATTGGGAGATCTCCTTCTCCCAGAGATAACACTATGGTCAGCGCTGACATGCCTGTAGATTTTGCGCGCTTTCAAAAAGAACGCTTTGAAGCATTTACACTGGCAAAAGGAAAAATAACTTATGATGTCAATAAGATTTTGCATAGTGTTTGTAGAAATGCCATGCTGTGCGGAAAGACACATTTTCGCCTACAAACGCTTCGAATGCCCGGTGCGTTTAGTTATACTTATAACAGAAAAGATGATGATACAACTCATACAATTTACCACATACATACGCTGAAACCCATAGCTGATACAACAGCACGGGTTAAATTGAACAAAGAATATACTAAACCACTTTTTGATTGGTTAAGGGAACAAGGCGTTCATTTTTATTTAACCACTCATCAGATGAGTAATACCACAAGTTTTAACAATAAGCCGTTAGCAAATTTCGTTCATATAGAAGCTTATTTAATTCCAGAAGATACAGATATTCGCGAAAAACCCGGAATGCTACTATCTCTTTGGAACGGTGTTTATACCATTAAATGTTTGGATGAAAGTATGCTTGGCGATTGGAATAAGCGTTTGTTGTCGTCATTTAGAACGGGTGCTGCACATTGTATTATATGCACTCTATATTTGGAATCCGATTACGAAGATACACCTAAAAACAATAAGAATAATCTGCCCATTAGAAACGAATATAATGTGCTTAACCCCAGAGATCATTTAACCATGGAATTATTAAACCCAATGCCTGATTGGAGTTTAAAAGATAAATTTACCACGTTATTGAGCTGGGTGACGCAATTAAATTACAAATGGACTTTATTGTGTAGCGATAAATGCTCTTGGGCTTATTTTACAGTTATGCTTGATCCCGTAGAAGATGTTTATTAAAAAACAAATCATTTATTTTTAGTTTGCTCCTTTTCTTTATCCAGCCATTTACGTTCTTTTTCTTCTCGCTCTTCTGTTTCTCTTGCTTCCAAAGCTTTAGTTTCTTCTAGTTCTTGATCATACAGTTCTTGTTGCATTTTACTGATTTGATCTTTCCAGCGCTTCCGCCAATTGGTACAACAACATCCTCTACAGTATCGCATCCCAATATAATTGAAAAAGATACAACAGCTCCATTCTTCCCATTCCGGAGCTTCCATTTCGGGTAAGCCAATTTCTACATTCTTACATACCCCAAATAAACAACCAGCCAGCATAATACTGCTCATTAAAGACGCAACAAAACTAATGGCAATGACAGTTGTCTGTTCGTTAAATGTGAGCTCCAAAGCGTCGATAGCCGTAATATTGTATGCCATCTCGGTAATTTTGGACCAGCTCGGAAACGGATATTTTTGTCAAATCGAGTGCTATAAAATTAAGTACCTTGTCGTCTTTTCTATAGTGAATAGAACGCCCCTCAATAAAAATAAAAGTATAAATATATGGTTCACATAGAACCATAATATTAAAATCCTGAGTGCATACGCTAAAATTATATTTTATACGACATTTATCAGTATCAACATTTAAAAAGCTTGTCAAAATCTTCTTCGAAAGACGTCGAAAAATATCAAAATCACTTTTAAAAATGTTTAGGAGCTGGGATAAATGCGAATCATTTATGCCTTGCAGCGAATAAAACGTTACAGTATCAAAGTTTGCTGGTCTAAAGGGGGCAAGCTTTTTTGCATAACGCTCCCAATAGAATTTGAAATTATCTATAATGTTTTTCCATTTTTTCGTTGTGGCGCGTAATGCATAAACGCTACCTAGCGGTAAATATTTTTGTACCAACTCGCGAATAAAGTCGGATTCAAATCCATTGTCAAAGAATCCAACTTTTAAAAGAGGTGTGGAACCCCTTAATCTTTTCATAATTTATTATGAGGCACCAACAAATGAAACGGCGTCCCAGACCCGAAAAGCGCAAAGATGAACACGATGTTTTAAGTAGCCTATCCGCAGGAATTTCTTGGTACTCTAAGCGCGGAAAACCTGTGAAGGTTTTGTTAATAATTGTCGCTTGGTTATTTATGGTGGTTATGTATATTATGTTTACAACCAA
>JADGEG010000154.1 GCA_016744485.1 Arcobacter sp.
TGTAACTAAATAAGGTCCAATAGGAGAAAAAGTATCATGACTTTTTCCTTTAGTCCATTGTCCTTCTCTTTCTAATTGAAATTCCCGCTCAGATACATCATTTACAATGGTGTACCCTGCTATGTAATCATAAGCATTTTTTTCTTCTATGTATTTAGCTTTTTTAGCAATAACTACACCCAGTTCCACTTCCCAATCAGTTTTAACTGAATTTTTTGGAATCTCAACATTATCATTTGGACCAACAATAGAAGAAGTTGCTTTCATAAATACAACTGGTTCACTTGGCAGTTTCATACCACTCTCTTTAGCATGATCGACATAATTTAAACCAATACAAATTATTTTACCAATGCCATTTATAGGAGCTTCTAACTTATCATAATTTTCCACTTTCTTTAAAGTGGAAATATCTATATTTATTTTTAATAATTCTTCAATTGTTTTATTATTTATATCATCAACCAGTGAGCTAATATCATACATAACAGAGTCAACTTCTGCTGCTGGTTTTGTTTCGTTATTAATTGTATATCTTAAAAATTTCATGTACTTCCTTTTATATATTTGACCATCCACCATCAATTACTTGAACGGTACCTGTTGTATACGATGATTCATCACTTGCTAAATATAAAACTAAATTGGCAATTTCATTTGGTGTTCCAATTCTTCCTGTGGGTTGTCTATCAAGAAATGCTTGTTTAGATTTATCATAATCTCCATAAAGATTTCATTCTATATTGTAAGGAGGGGCTCTCGACAGTTCCTGGTGCTATTGCATTACATCTAATGTTTTCTTTGATAAAATCAGCTGCAACTGCTTTTGTTAACCCAATAACTGCTGCTTTAGTAGTTCCATAAGCAAATCTATTTTGTACTGCGATTACACTTGATGCAACTGAAGCCATATTAATAATACTTGATCCTCCTTTTGAATTAATCATTGATGGCAAAAATGTCTTAATTATTTTGTACATTGACTTGACATTTAACTCGTACGAAATATCAAAGGCTCTTTCACTACATCCAAGAATTGTTCCTTGATGAACATATCCAGCACAATTAAATAAAATATCAATATTTTTTAATTCACTTGCCAATTCTAAAATAGCTTCTTCATTTGTAACATCTAAAGATTGAATTTGGGCACCTTTTAATGTACTTAATAATTCGATGTTTATATCTGTTGCAATCACACTTGCACCTTCTTTGATAAACAACTCAGCAGTCGCTCGTCCAATTCCTTGAGCTGCAGCTGTTATTAATGCTATTTTTCCTTTTAATCTACCCATTGTATAATCCTTTACATATAGTAATTTTTCATTGACATAATTTACAACTTTTGCACCTTACTTAATTTATACTCTTAATAAAGCATTTTCCAGTTAGTTTCAATAATGGCATCATTACTTTTACAAAAAAATTGATATATCTGTAGTTTCATATATATTTAAATTTATAAGAAATTAAAGCAAAAAATTACATTTTAAGTTTTTACCTAAAATGCAGTTGATAAAAATAACTTTTTATGAAAAATACATATTAGGAATATACATTACAATATTTGGAAATATAATAAGTAATACAAGCACAATCACCAAAGGAATAAGAAAGATTGATGTTGCACTAACACATCTTTCGAATGGAACCTTTGATACTTTGGATAAAACATATAAAACCATTCCCACAGGTGGGGTTAATAAACCTAACATTAAATTAAGAATTAAAACTATTCCTAGATGAACCGGATCAATACCTACTGTCAGTGCGACTGGCATCAAAAGTGGTACTAAAATTGTAATCGCAGCAATTGTTTCCATAAATAGACCAACAAGTAAAACTACACCCATAATTATAAATAAAACCAAAGTGGGATCAGTAGTAAATTGTAACAAACTATCAGCAAAAATATTAGCAACTTGATTAGCCGTTAATATCCAAGCAAACATAGCAGCACCTGCAACAATAAACATTATAGAAGAAGTAGTTTCTATTGTTTCAATTGTAATATTGATTAAATCTTTAAATGTCAAACTTTTATATACCACTAAACCTAAAAATAGTGCATAAAAAGAAGCACAGACTGCGGCTTCAGTTGGAGTAAAAGCACCACTTACAATCCCACCAACGATAATAACTGGCATCAATAATGGTAAAATAGCCAGTTTAAAATAGTGCCAAACAACTATAATTGAAAACCTATTATCAATAGGATAATTTCTTTTCTTAGATAAATAATATACCATAAATATCAAAGATGTGGCCATTAGTAAACCAGGTATAATTCCTGCTGCAAACAATTTTCCTATTGATGTTGAAGCCATTACTCCAAAGATTACCATAGGAAGAGAAGGAGGAATAATTGGTCCTATTATTGAAGAAGCAGCAGTAATACCCACAGAAAAATCATCATCATAACCAGCTTTTCTCATTGCTTTTATCTCTACTAAACCTAAACCTCCCGCATCTGCAACAGCTGCACCTGACATTCCTGCAAAAATCACACTTGATCCAACATTTACATAACCCAAACCACCAGGCAAGCAGCCAACAATTGATTTAGCAAAATCAAATATTTTGTCAGTTAATCCAGCACCATTCATTAAATGACCAGCAAAAATAAAGAAAGGAATAGCTAAAAGAGGAAAACTGTCAATTCCTCCAACCATAGTATGTAATAACAAAACACTAGGTAACCCTTCTAACATAATATATGCCAAAGAAGATAAAGCAAAAGCAATTGCTATTGGTGTCCCAAGAATTAAACATACAACTAAAATTAAAAATAGAGCAGCTAATGCCATTTAATCTCCTTCATTTTCTGAAGACATTACATCATAAATGTCTTCTTTTTTTGTAATTATTGCTTTATAGAATCTAATAAGAGAATACATTCCCATAATAAATAAACAGACTGCAAGTACATAATAAACTATATTCTTGGGTAAATTCAATGATATCATTCTTTGATATGCAGTTTTATCAGTTAAAATAAATGCCAAATAGGTACTATAAAAATAGAAAAATGTTGATAAAAGACTTGTTATTATTATAAATATTTTTCCAATTCTATTAGTTACAAACCTAAATATAAACTCAAGATAAATATGTGAATTACTTTTTACACATGAAATACCACCAACAAACGTTAATACAATAAGAAGATATCGAGCTAACTCTTCAGTCCAGCTCAGTGAATCATTTAATACATAACGTGAAAAAAACTGTAAAAACAAAACAATGAAAAGTACCACAAAGATCGTGATTTCGGGTACTTTTAATATATCTTGATAACTATTTTTAGTCATAGTAATCCTTTATAAACTACCTGTTTGTTCCAATTTTCATAAACCTAGCATAGGTTTTAGTAGAAAAAGGTAAGTTTTTAGCATTTTTGTAATAAGGAGAAACTGCCTTAATAAAAGGTTTTCTGTCAATGATATTTACAGTAACACCTTGTTTTCTAAACCATTCTGACAGATTAATTTCTTGTTTTCTAATCTCTGCAGTTGCCATTGTAGCACCTTCTTTAATAGCTTTTGTAAGAAGTTTTTTATCAGAGTTTGACATTCCATTTAATCTAGATCCTGCAACAATTGTCACGATACTATTTGTCATATGTCCAGTTAAAGTAATATGTGATTGAACTTCATAAAACTTTTTAAATTTAATTGTTGGTAATGGGTTTTCTTGTGCATCAACAACACCTTGTTGTAATGCTAAATAAACTTCTGAAAAAGCTAAAGGAGTAGGATTTGCACCAACTGCTCTTGGAAAGATCAAATATGTAGGTGCATTTGGAACTCTAATTTTAATATTCTTCATGTCTGATGGTTTTGAAATTGCAAAATTAGATGTTACATGCCTTTCTCCATAATATGTCATTCCCATAATTTCATTACCAGTAACTTTTGAATATTCACCACTTAACTCCTTAAATAAATCACTCTTTATATAATTTTGCCAATGGGTAAAATCTCTTAAAACAAAAGGGTGATCAGAAATAGTAAGAGGAGCATATGAATTCTTTAAAAAAGAAACTGAAGTATTAATAATATCTACAGTTCCAAGAGATAGGCTTTCTCCTAAAGCAGCTTCTTTCCCTAAAGAAGACGAAGGATATACATTAATTTTATATCTTCCATTTGTATATTTTTCAAAATTTTTAGATGCTAACAATGCACTTTGATGATAAGGAGTAGTTGACTCATATACATGTCCCCATTTAAGAGTTTCGCTTGATAAAGCAGTCATTGGTGATATAGCTAATGCCATTAAACTTCCTGTAATAATTTTTTTTAATATAGTAATTTTATTCATTATTTGTCCTTTTTTATAACTCAAGAGTCAATCTTATTACATATAAATATATTCCTAGTAATATATTTAATTATCATAATAACAACAAGTGTCAAATATAAAATATACCTTTTAACTTATTTCAAACATAATAGATATGTAAAAATTTGATAAATCATTGTATAAGTATTTTTATTAAAATAAACTTAATTAATATGTTAGTTGTGATAAAATT
>JADGEG010000155.1 GCA_016744485.1 Arcobacter sp.
AAATCTTTTTGTCTTAAAGTCTCAAATGGTTTAAGGCAAGTTGCCGTATGTGGATCCATTATATAATTATTTTTTGCAAATTTATTAATAGTTTTTAATCCATACTCATCATCTGAATTAATTGCAGTAAAATATTTTTGCAATTCTTTTGTTTGATTTTTGTTCATAGAAAAAATATTATTTTTATTTAAATCTTCCATAAATATTTTTGTTTGTTTAGCCCCAAATAAAGAATATAATATTCTTTCAATATTTGATGATTTTAAGATATCCATAGCAGGTGATTTTGTAAGTTTTAAATTTTTATTTCTAATATCATAAATACCTGTATTAATCCATTGTGTTAATATATCATTTTCATTTGAAGCCACTAATAATTTCTCGACTTTAAGTCCCATTTTTTGTGCATAAAAAGCACCTAGTACATTTCCAAAATTTCCACTTGGTACAATTAGATAAATTTTTTCATTATTTTTAATTTCATTTTGTTTTAAAAGCTGTATATATGAATGAAAATGATAAATAATTTGAAATATAATTCTTCCAAAATTAACAGAATTTGCAGCACTTAATTTAATATTATTTTTTTGAAGTTTACCTTTAAAGGTTTCCGATAACAACAAATTTTTTAAAGCATCTTGAGCATCATCAAAGTTTCCTTTTATGCCTATAACTTTTATATTATTTGCATCTTCACAAACCATTTGAAGTCTTTGAACATCAGATGTTCCACCCTTTGGATATAAGCATACTACTTGAATATTTTTTTTATTTCTAAAAGTATTAAGAGCAGCTGGGCCTGTATCTCCTGAAGTAGCTACTAAGATAAGATATTTTTCATCTTGTGCTTTTGCAAGAGAGCTTAAAATTGAACCAAAAGGCTGGAGTGCCATATCTTTAAAAGCTCTAGTTGGTCCATGAAATTGTTCATGAACGAATAAGTTTTCTTCTATTTTAACAAGAGGACAAGGGTTTAATGGATCATCAAAGTCATCATATAAATTTAATGCTTCTTGTATTTGAGTATCATTGATATCTATATCAAATGTTTTTAAAATATCAAATGCCAATTCTTTATAAGAAGTATCTAGATGATTTGTTATAAAATCATCATCTAATTTTGGTAAATATTTAGGTACATAAAGTCCACCAAAAGATGCACTAGGATTTAAAATAGCTTGACTAAAAGAAACCTCTTCTTTATATTTTTTATCATTTCCTCTTGTTTCTACAAAATTCATTCTATACCTTTGTATTAATTTTGTATTCTAACTAAATATAACTCAGAATTTAATAAATATCTTAAGATTAAGGTGTTTTTATTGTATAATTTAACATGAGATATGAAAATATGAGTTCTTTTATTGTTATGGATATTGTTCGTGAGGCATTAAAATATGAAGATACAATTCATTTTGAAATAGGTCAACCAGATTTAAATCCGTCAATAAAAGTAAAACAAAGTTTACAAAAGGCACTAGATGAAAATAAGTTTTCTTATACCCAAAGTCTTGGTTTATTAGAACTTAGAGAAAAAATTGTAAAACATTATAAAAAAACTTATAATGTAGATATAGATACCTCAAGAGTTTTATTAACTCCTGGAACATCAGGGGCATTTTTAGTAGCTTATACTTTAAGTTTAAAATATAAGCAAAAATTAGGACTTAGTGATCCTTCTTATCCTTGTTATAAAAATTTTGCATATATCTTAGATATAGATCCAGTTTTTATGAATATTTCAGAAAAAAATAATTATCAGTTACATGTGCAGGATTTAGAAAAACATAAAATTGATGCCTTACAAATTTCTTCACCTGCAAATCCTACGGGTAATATTTATGAAAAAGATAATTTAGAACAATTAGTACAGTATTGCAGTAAAAATAAAATTGCATTTATCTCCGATGAACTTTATCATGGTTTAGTTTATGAAAAAGAAGCTAAAAGTGCATTAGAGTTTTCATCTGATGTATTTGTTATAAATGGTTTTTCAAAATATTATTGTATGCCAGGACTTAGATTAGGTTGGATTATAGTTCCCAAACATTTAAGTAGAAAAGCTGAGATAATAGCACAAAATCTTTTTATCTGTCCTCCTACACTTTCTCAATATGCGGCACTTGAGGCTTTTGATTATGAATATTTAGACTATATTAAAGATACTTTTAAAGAACGAAGAGATTATTTATTTAAAGAATTAAACGATATTTTTACAATTGATGCCAAGCCAGATGGAGCTTTTTATCTTTGGGCTAATATTTCTAAGTATTCTAATGATAGTTTTGCTTTTGCAAAAGAGTTATTGGAAAATATTCATTTAGCAAGTACTCCGGGTATGGATTTTGGAACAAATCATACAAACTCATACTTACGATTTGCATATACAAGAGATATAAAGCATATGAAAGAAGGAATAAGTAGATTAAAGAAATATTTAAGAAATAGACCTTAGTTTATAAATCGTTAATGTTTAATAAAAGAACAACAGTAATCGACAAGATTATTTACTCTTAATGTAAACTTTGAATTCGCAGGTATTTCAAAAGAAGCTGGAGCTTTGTATTCAATCCAATCCTCAGCAGGTAATCTAAGTTCTAAAATACCAGACTGAATATCTAACACTTCTTTATGAACCGTATTAAATTTATATTCACCAGGAAGCATAATACCTAGTGTTTTATAACTTCCATCATCAAACAGTATACTTCTACTTGTGACTTTGCCATCATAAAAGATACTTGCAGCTTTTGCAATTGTAACATTTTTAAATTCTGCCATTCATTGTTCCTTAAAAATTTGTTATGATTAATATTAGCATAATTTTTATTTGAAGCAAATATCTATTTTGTATTTGTTATAATTTAGCATGAATTTTTTAAACTATTTGAAATCTTAATAAACTATGCAAGGTTATGTAATAGATATTAAAGCTGTTAGAGATGATGATTTAATAGTTTTAATATTAACAGAAGATTATATCTATACAACATATAGGTTCTATGGTGCAAGACATTCCACTATTAATATAGGTTATAAAATAGATTTTGAGTTAGAATATAATGCAAAAACATCAATTCCAAGATTAAAAGATGTTATACACTTAGGTTTTCAATGGATCTTTAACAATGAAAAATTATATGCTTGGCAAAGATTTATTAAGTTATTTAATTTTCATTTTAAAGATATTTATAAAATTGATAGTTTTTATTTTGAAGCATTAGATGAACTAAGTCATAAGATGATAAAACAAAATTCTAAACGAGCAATTTGCACAACATATATACACTTATTAGAATTTGAAGGACGTTTACATGCTCAATATAATTGTTTTTTATGTGATAAAAATATTACACAAGACATATCATTAGTTCGAAGTTTTATGCCTGTACATGCTTCATGTGCTTATAGCAAGATATTACATTTTACACACACTAAAGAACTCTTAGAAGAAAAAAATTTAATAAATTTTGAAGATAATGATATTAATTATTTATGGGAAATCTTACTTCAAGGTTTGTAGCCCTAAATTTAAAGGCTACAAGTTTTATTCATCTAATAATTTATCTTCTAATCTTGATATAGCTTCTTTTATATACTTTGTATCCATGCAATATTCTTGAGCTTTTTTTAAAGCTTCTTCAATGTTTTTTTCACCTAATGGTGAACTTACACAACAAACTGTTCTAATAATGTCCAATATTTGAGTCTTTTTTAAAACTTTTTCTTCACATTTTGAAATGCAATCAACATTTTCTATAACTTTTATTAAATTATCGCTTAATTTCCAGTGAGAAAATATTTTTGCTGTAATTTCTGATGTACTTAAACCTGTAATTTCTTTTTCAGCTTCATAAATTTTGCTTCCAGAACTAATTAAATCTTTAAACTCTTTTTCTTTATTTAAAGAAATAATTAAATCTGCTAATATAAACTTACCAGCTTCTTGTAATAGTGCTGGCATAATTAATTCTTCTTTTAAATCAAAAGATACTTTTGAAAGCCAATATGTAGCAAAAGTCGTTGCTATTGTAGAAGCTTTCATAAAATCATCACTATTTATACCATAAGGAGATAAATTTGTTTTTAATAAGTTTTGTATTGTTCCACCAATAGCAACTGAAATTGTAAAATTTGAACCTAAAAGATTAATAGCCTTACTTGTGGTTTCAACCTTACTTCTGAATCCAAACATAGCTGAATTTGTAATTTTTAACAAATTAGATACTATTAGTGCATCTTTTTCTATAATTTTAACTAAATCATAAAGTTCTTTATTTGGATCCTTTCTAAATTCTTCTATTTCTATAATAGTTTGTGGCAAAGGTGGTAATGATTCAATTCTTTCTATAATATCATCAGTCATAAATAAAACTCCTATTTTTCTAAATTTTATCTTAAATTTAATTTGTTTCCAATTAAATATTATATGTAAGTAAAAAACAATACAATATCTTTAACGACATGTATTACTTTGTATTCTTTATAAGACATTAACTTACCC
>JADGEG010000156.1 GCA_016744485.1 Arcobacter sp.
CTTTTATATATATATATTTTATTAAAAGAACTATTTCTAAACCCTTAGAAAATTTAAATCTTGCTATTAATAATATTTCACTAGATAGTTTGGATAATAAAATTAAAAAACAAGCTAACGATGAAGTTGGAAATGTAATAGATAGTTTTAATAATTATTTACAAAAATTACAAATTATGTTTAATGAAGATTCAGAAGTCATCAAAGAAGTTGAAGATGTAATTTTAAAAGTTAATAATGGTTTTTATGTATATAAGGTTCAAAGTAATTCATCAAATCCACAAGTTCAACAACTAAGAAACTCTATTAATTCTATGATTGTTAAGACAAATGAAAAACTTGAAGAAATAAATGATCAGTTATTAGAATATGGAAAATCAAACTTTGAAACTAGAGTATCTTCTAGTTTAGGATTTTCAAATGGAATTATAGGTTCTATTATTACAAGTTCACATTTATTGGGTGGTTCTATTTCAGAACTTCTATCATTGATAACTATAAGTGGAGATAAATTAAATTCTAATACACAAGTATTATCTAATTCATCAAAACAGCTTACTTTATCAGCTGAAGAACAAGCAAGTTCACTTGAAAAAACAACATCTTCAATTGCAGAAATTATATCTGTAATAAAATCATCAAATGAAACAATCAATAAAATGTCAATTCTAGCACAAGAATTAAATAATTCAGCACATGATGGAGAAAAATTAGCCAGTAAAACTACAGAAGCAATGGAAGGTATTAATAATCAAGTAGCTTCTATTAATGATGCAATTACGGTTATAGATCAAATTGCTTTTCAAACAAATATTTTATCTTTAAATGCAGCAGTTGAGGCAGCAACTGCTGGTGAAGCTGGTAAAGGTTTTGCTGTAGTTGCTCAAGAAGTCAGAAACCTAGCTTCAAGATCAGCTGAAGCAGCAAAAGAAATTAAAAATCTTGTTCAAGGTGCCACTTTAAAAGCAAATGAAGGTAAAACTATAGCAAATGATATGATTAATGGTTACAGTGAATTAACTTCTAAAGTTAATGAAACTATAGATTTAATAAGCTATACAAGTAATGCTAGTAAAAAACAAGAATTAGGAATTGTTCAAATTAAAGATTCCGTTGATGTTTTAAACGATGTTACTCAAAAAAATGTAAAATCAACAAGTGATATTGACAAATTAGCACAAGATGTTACATCTTTATCTTCTAATTTATTAAATATTGCAGATAGAGCAAAATTTGATAAAAATAAAAAATCACAAATTTGTGATATTGATTTAGTATTTATGATGTCAACATTAAAAAATGATCATATAATTTTTAAAAATACTAATCTTGCAAAAGTGGGAGGAAAAAACAAGTGGAGTGTAACTTTACCTACAGAATGTAATTTTGGTAAGTGGTTAATAAAACAAGAAGATGAGGATAATATGATAATAAAATCTTCAAACTGGAAAATACTAAAACAATATCATGAAGAGGTACATTTTGGTGTTCAAAATTATATTGATGAAAATGCTGCTAATGCTTCAAATGAAATATTAATAAAAATATCTGAAAAACTTGAAAATTCTACTACTTCTTTATTTAAATGTATGGATCAACTTAAAGTTAATTTTTGTGAAGCACAAGAAGCAGACAATAAAAGTTCTATAGATAAAAAAGAATTGCCTATTAGTAAAATAAAAAGAAAAGAAACTACAATAACCCTTAAAAAGAATATAAATGTTAATAGTACAACTATTGCTAAAAAACGAATAAATTTAAAAACAACTACAAATAATTCATATTTAGGTACGAAAAAAACTAGTATTCCAAGAAAAAAAATAGAAATAAAACAAACAGTAAATAATGATATTATTAAACCAGTAAACGATGATGATGAATGGGAAAGTTTCTAAAATATTTAAAAAAACTGTTTAAAATTAATGATATAAGAAATTAGGTATACTAGGTATTTTTGAAACTAATTTTTTATATTTAAGGTAAATTATGCATAAAGTAGAATTGTTAAGTCCAGCTGGTAATCTTGAAAAACTTAAAATTGCATTTTTATATGGAGCAGATGCTGTTTATGCAGGAGTATCTCATTTTTCTTTACGAATTCGTTCTGGAAAAGAATTTACTTTTGAAAGTTTTAAAGAAGGAATACAGTATGCCCATGAAAGAGGTAAAAAAGTTTATGTTACAATAAATGGATTTCCTTTTAATTCTCAAATTGAATTATTGAAAAAACATATATTAAAAATGGCAAGTTTAAATCCCGATGCTTTTATAGTCGCAGCTCCAGGTGTTGTAAAACTTTGTAAACAATTAGCTCCTAATATTGATATTCATCTATCAACTCAAGCAAATGTATTAAACTATTTAGATGCTCAAGTTTTTTGGGATATGGGAGTTAAAAGAATTATAGTTGCACGCGAAATTTCACTAAAAGATGTAATAGAAATAAAAAAATATTTACCAGATATGGAACTTGAAATTTTTGTGCATGGTTCTATGTGTTTTGCATATTCTGGTCGCTGTTTAGTATCGGCTGTACAAATGGGAAGAGTACCAAATAGAGGTTCTTGTGCAAATGATTGTAGATTTGAATATACATTATATGCTGCAAATGAAGATCATAGTTCACTTTTTAGACTAGAAGAAGAACCTGGAGTTGGAACATATATTTTTAATGCAAAAGATATGAATTTAGCTTCACATATAGATGAAATTTTATCTTCAGGTGCAGTTGATTCTTTAAAAATAGAAGGAAGAACAAAATCGTCTTATTATGTAGCAGTTACTACAAATGCTTACAAAATGGCAATTGATGATTTTTATGATAATACATTTGATGCAAATAAATATCAAAAAGAACTTCATACAACAAAAAATAGAGGTTTTTCTGATGCTTATTTAATTCATAAACCTTTTGATAAAAATGATACACAAAATTATGATTATACTTTATCAAAAGGTTCTTATGAAGTTAGTGGAATGGTAACACAAGATGAAGAACACTTTTTATGTAAATATCAAACTTTTCCTAATGAAGAAATAGAAATATTTGCACCGATTAATTCAAAAATAAAAGAAGTAAATAATGAACTTGGTGAAATTTATAAAAACAATGATGGTATATATTATATAAAATTTAAAAAAATACTAACATTTAACAATAAAGAGTTAAGCTCCGTTCATAGTGGAAATGTTAATAAAATAAAATTACCTTCTAACCTTCCTTATTTAACAATGTTAAGAAAAAAAAATACTGATTTTAAAAAAGATTCAAATGATATTCTTTTCTGTTAACCAAGATGTAAATGTTAAACTAATGGATGGTTCTATTGTAAGATACTCTAAGGCATTAACTAAATCAAATTTAAGTGATGAATTAATATACCTTAGTACAATAGATGATTTTAATAATTTAAATAAAATTTTTTCTAGCATAGGAAAAAAATATAAAACAAAAGTTATTTCTAATACTTTCATTAAGAATTTGCATAAATTTCCTATACAATTGGGTAGTTCAAATCAAAACGAATTTTTGAAGGATACAAATGATTTTGATGAATATAAGAAAAAATTTAATTTTAATGAAAAAATTTCTGAAGAATTAAGTGTTTTAAATAATGATATAAAAATAGTGGATTTAAATAAACAAATATCTTATATATCTAAAAAAAATATTTCTATTGTAATAATTGGAAAATTTGGTGAGTCAATTTCTGATATTTTATGTGCTTTAAGTGCACTTAGAATTTTTTATAATATTTTAAATAAACAATTCAATATTACTAAACTTGATATTTTTTTAGATTCTTCAAAAAATTCTAATTATTTAAGAGATAAATTGATTTGTGCAAATCAAATATTTGTTAATAATGTTTACCCTTTATCTATTAATATAAAAAAAATTTGTGAATATGATTTTTATATTGATACTAGTTGTGTTCTAAATCAAAGTTATTATAATTGTTTAAGCAAAATTGATAAATGGTTAGTTAAATTTGGAATAAACTATCAAAAAATTAAAGATATTCAAAAATATAATATCATAAATATTGACTTATATAAAGTAGATATTAACTTAAAAAAACTTCTTGAACAAATAAAATTAAAAGGAAAATTATTATTGTATAATCCTTATTCTACTTTTGATGATAAATCAATACCTAAAGATATAGCAGTAAAATTTTTACAAGATTTTATATCATTAAATAGTGAATACATAGTCGTAAGTACAACATCTATTCATAGAAATATTACTTATGATAATTATGTTGATTTGTCTTTATATTCAAAAAACTTTCTTGACTTTTCATATATTATTTCACAAATGGATTATATTTTAACTGTAAATACTTCTATGTATCATATATCTGATTCATTTTTTATACCAACAATAGTTATTTTTATAGATGAAAATCCACAAAACTATATAAAATATTATTCTATGATAAAAACTATTTATATAAATAATAAAATAAAAAACTTTA
>JADGEG010000157.1 GCA_016744485.1 Arcobacter sp.
ACTGATCCCTGTTCAGGAACTAAAGGGATGTAGTTTTCATTAATATGCCAGACGATTCGATCCACGATGGCTTCAGAAACGCCCGAATATCCCATACAAAGAGATTGAACCTTTAAAATTAGCATTAGTTTTGCGATATCAAATGGGATTGGCTCCCCTAATCCAACGCTATGGCTTTTTAGAAGGTTTTCCTGAAGTTTATTAACATCATTTTTAGAAACATAAGTTCCATCACAAAGTCTATACCAATCACTATTTATTCTTGAAATACTAATATAAGGAAGTACATAATTTCTTTTAAGTTGTTTATATATTTTTGCTTTTTTTGATGCTTTAGTTCTTAAATAGACTTTACGAGACTTTACAAGTAATAAGTTATTTTTTTGAGAACATTGTTTTTTAAAATCATTTGTAATTTTTACTTTTTTATTTATATTTTCTTTTTTATTATTAGAATATTTTATCTTAGCACTTTGTATGCTTATAGATTTTTTTGGTTTATACCACTTAATAGGATAAATATTTTCAATAGATCTTATTTTTTTACTTTTTGATTCAACAATAAAGTTTTTATTTATTAAGCCATCTTTTAATTCTTTTGTTTTAACCATCCAAACTTGTTTACCCATATTATAGTCATTGATAAAAGATAATAAAACTTTTTCTTCTATATCTAATACTAGTTCATCAGCTTTTATATTAACTTTAGTAATAGTTTTTTTACCATCTTTGACTTGACTTATACTTTTTTCATAAATAGCCTTTTTTTTCAATTCACCTTTATGTAAAAAACCAATAATTTTAATATTTTTACTTGTTACATACTGCACAGAATATTTTAAATTTTTTCCTGATTTTTGGTTTTTTGGGTAAACTGAAACTATTTTAATTAAATCATTTAGTTTAATAGAATAATCTGGGTTTTGGAAAAGACTAAATTTAACATTATAACTATTATATTTAAAATTGGCTGGTTTAAATTCTATAAGTTTTTTAATCTTAACTACAGGTTTTTTTGATGATATCTTGTCTTTTAGAAATAGTTCATTTGCATAAATAGTTTCTTTTGCATATTTGTCTACAATTTCACTTTTTGATAAATTTTTACCTAGAAGTAACTTTTTAGGTATATTTGTTATTTTCATATGTTTACTAGTTATTAGAATATTTTTTTTAATATTCTTTTTAGCTACATAGACTTGTATTAGCTCTTGCTTACTATTAATTGCATCTTGACTTTGAAAATAAAAATATATTGATATACCAATTGCTGATAATAACAATGTTCCAAGTACTAAAATAGTTATAAGTTGTTTATTAATGTTCATTTGCTTCCTTTAATATTTTATTATACACCCATACCTAAACGACCTGCCATCATAGGAAAGATAATAAACGCTCCTAAAGCAGGTAGGACAAATATAAAAATTATTAGCATTAAATACATATTTAATGTGTTAACCTTACCTTTTATTTCGTAAAACTTTTCTTGTCTCATTTCATCAGACTGCTGTGAAAAAATATTTTTCACAGCAAGTCCTGTTTGTTCACTTAAAATTAAAAAATCAACAATTTTTGCTAAATTTTCAGAATCAACTCTATTTTTTAAATTTGTATATGCTTGAATTGTTGGATAGTTTGTCATTTCATACTCTAAAATTGATATCTCTTTTATTAATTCTGGATCAATAATATGTTTTGCTTCTAACGAAACTTGTAAAAAAGCATTTTTTAAGCCACCACCTGCTTCTAGTATAATATTTACTAAATCTAAAAAAGCACCTAAGTCTGTATCTATTTTTTTTGCTCTTTCAGCTTTAGACATATCTAGAAAAATTTTTCCACCAAAAACTATCAATGCTATTCCTGCAATAATACCAAGTGAAGCCACTATAAAGGAAAAATAATTAACAGCAACTACAGCAATAACAATACCTAATATAGCAAAAGCAATTCTACCTTGAATATATTCAGAATTGTTAATTCCTGCTTGAACTAATAAAGCATTAAAGTTGGTTTTATCGTCATTGATATCTATTGCAACTATATTCTTTTGTTCTATTATTTTATCAGAATCAATATTTGATAATAGTGATATTATTGTTTTAAATGTATTTTTTTTAAAATAAAATATAGCTATAATAGATATCATCATAATAAATATTATAATAAACATTATAATCATCATGCTTTAATCTTTGAAATTAAACTATTAATTAATATACCTAAAGCAACCCATAATACAATAAAAAACATTTGTATTTGACCATCTTCTGAACCAAAAAAATGTTCATTTAAAACTCCTTTTAAAGAAGAATCTAACATTTTATATATAAAAATAAGAATAGCAATTATCATATATGAACCAATTTTAATTTCTTTTGTTGAAGATATTATTTCTTGAGTTATTTCATGTTGAGAATGTAAAGTTTTTCTTAATTTTTCTAAAGTATTTGAGAATTTTCCACCAGAGTTTTTACCTATTGATAATACTAAATAAAAAATTCTAAATTCTTTTGATTCTACAACTTTAAACATTTTTTGAAAAGCTCTATCTTCTCCTATAATATCTTTTTCACTAAGATAAATATTAAATGTTTTTCTTGTGAATTCTGATTTTGAAGTACTAATAGATTTATACATGGCATGTTCAAATCCAACCCCACTTCTCATCATACTTGTAACCTTATCAATAATATTTTTTAAACCTGCATTAAATTCTTGTTGTCTTTTGCTAACTAAGTTCTTTATTATTAAATATGGTAAACATGACATTATTATACTTGTTACTGAGGATATAAGCATACTTCCAGTTAAAGTAAAAAACAAAATTCCAATACTCAAACCAAAAGTCAAACAAGATAATACAAAAATAGTTGTGGCATTGTTCATCGCAAAGCCTGCGAATGCAAGCTGTTTTGTTAACCAAAAACTACTATCTTTTTCTAAAACATAAGTATGTTTATTGTCCTCTATAATGCTATCGGAATGGGCATTAAATAACTTAATGATTTTACTTCTTTTAGCAGTTAAAAAATATTGGTAAAATAAAAGTCCTGATGCTATAAGTACTATTGGAACAATAGTAAGAATAAAAAAAGCTCCTGATTCAGCCATTTAATTTACTTTATGTACTTGTTGAAAATGAGGAAATTTATCAAATAACTGAGGATCTTTGTCTAAAAAAGTTGACATGAATTCATTTTTCCAGCCACACATTTTTGATGGTAAATCTTTTTGTAATTCTTCTATTAACATGGATTTTGGCATTTTAAATTTAGAATTAAAAATTTTCATATCAATATCAACACCGAACATATTCATTTGTTTAACTGTTCTTGATGGTGTTGACATAACTTCAAAACTACCTTTGGTTTTTGACATATCACTAATATCTCTTTGAAATTCAAATATATTACTTAAAGAAACAACAGCATTATCTTCAATTCTTTTTTCAACTTCAGATATAGTTATAATTTTTCTTGAACCATCTGGAAATCTTACAAGTTGAATTATTATATCAATTGCTGAAACTATTTGAGCTCTAATAAACCCTATACTAGCTGTAGGTCGTGCTTCTAAATACATATTTTCTATTCTTACTAATGCTTCTTTTGTATTATCAGCATGCACTGTTGTCATTGAACCTGGATGTCCTGTATTCATAGCATTTAACATTACAACTATTTCTGCACCTCTACACTCACCTACTATTATTCTTCTTGGACTAGATCTTAAAGCTGATCTTAAAAGAAAGTCTAAAGTAATAGCTCCTTTACCTTCTTCGTTTGCCATTCTCGCTTCATATGATCTTATTGAATGACAAGGCATTTGAGGTTGCATCTCTTTTGTATCCTCAATAACCATTAATTGTTCATTTTCATCAATAAATCTAGTAATAGCATTTAAAAATGTAGTTTTTCCACTTGAAGTTCCACCTGACACTATAATATTACATTTACCTTTTGATAGTTTCAATAAAAAATAAGCCATTTTATAATCCATCTGTTTTGATTCAATTAAAAACTCAAGCAATAAAGGAAGATCATTAAATTTTCTTATTGTAATACAAGAACCATCATTTGCTGCAATTGGAGGAATTTGAACTTCAACTCTTGAACCATCATGTAATTTACTAGATATAATAGGACGTGCCTCATCAATTTTTCTATTGTTCTCAGCTAACATTCTATCTATTGTTTTTCTTAATTCTTCTTCAGTTCTAAAAGTAAGAGGTGTTATTAAAGTTTTACCATTGTAAATAATATCTATATAATCTTTCGTATTTACAATAACATCATTTAATCCATCTTTTGCAAGCTCAAACAATGCTGATATTGGTCCATAACCAATAATATTATAAATAATAAAATTTTTTATTTCATTCAATATTTTTTTACTCAACGTATTTG
>JADGEG010000158.1 GCA_016744485.1 Arcobacter sp.
AGTTCATGCCTTCTGTAGAAGTTTTATTTTTAGAATTAGCAAAATATATTTTTAAAAAGAAATAAATATAAATATAAATAAAAATAGAAATAGAAATTAAAATTGTTATTTCTATAATCCTATCAATACTGCTTGATAAATAATCTGATATACTATAAAAATCACTAGCATTAAAACATAATAACCAATAAAATATTTTAATATTTATTATTCCACTAAGCAAAAATAAGATAGAAATCAAAGTTAATACAAATATAATACTTTTACTTTTAATTTTTATTGGTTTGCTTAGCTTGGATTGTTTATTTTGAGTGATTTTATCTATTTTTGTTTGCAATTTTAATACCTTTTAGAATCTAATTCTAACATTAAACCCTACAAGATAAAGTGAAACTACCTTATCTTGCAAAAAAATATTTAATTAATCTCTTCAATTACCTCATCAGACCAATCAGCTGCAGCCATTCTTGTTAATTGTCTATATCTAAATTGTGCATCAGCTTTATTTTGTGCAAATAATTCTTGTGCATGTTTTGGGTTTGCTTTTTTTAAGTTTATATATCTATTCTCACTCATTAAAAAATCATGGTATTTTGACCAATCAGGTTTTTTACCTGATATTTTAATAGGGTTTTTACCTTTTTCAGTTACTCTTGGATCATAAGTATATATAGGCCAATATCCAGATTTAGTAGCTAAATCTGATTGTTCAACTGATTTCATTAGTCCACCTTTTATACCATGGGCAATACAAGGTGAGTAAGCAATAATTAATGAAGGACCAGGATAAGCTTCAGCATCTTTAATAGCTTGTATTGTTTGCTTTTGAGAAGCTCTTGAGTTAATTTGGGCTACATAAATATTACCATAAGTCATAGTAATATAACCAAGATCTTTTTTAGCACTTGCTTTTCCATCATTTGTAAACTCAGCAATTGAACCAGCTCGTGCTGACTTAGATGATTGTCCTCCTGTATTTGAATAAACCTCAGTATCCATAACTAAAACATTAATATTTTCACCAGTAGATAAAACATGATCTAGTCCACCATAACCAATATCATAAGCCCAGCCATCTCCTCCAAAAATCCATTGAGATTTTCTAACAATATATTTCTTTAAAGAAAGCAGATCTTTTACACCTGCTTCATTAGTATAACTTTCAAGTGCAGGTACAAGCAAGTCTCTTAATCTTTGAGTTTTAGGACCATCATTTCTATTATCAATCCATTCTTGAAATAATGTTACTAAAGGATTTGAAACCTTGTCCATATTTTTTTGCATAATAGTTTGGATTCTATCTCTTATGGTTTCATTTGCTTTATGCATTCCAAAACCAAACTCAGCATTATCTTCAAATAGTGAATTTGCCCATGCAGGACCTTCTCCTTTATCATTTTTAGTATATGGTGTTGAAGGAGCCGATGAAGCATAAATTGAAGAACATCCTGTAGCATTTGCTATCATTAATCTATCGCCAAATAATTGTGTAACAAGTGCTATATATGTAGTTTCCCCACAACCTGGGCAGGCTGAATGAAATTCAAATAAAGGTTTAGAAAACTGTGAACCTTTTAATGTTTCTTTAGATACAACATAATCTTTATACTCAACTTCATTAAATAAATAATCAGCACTTATATGTTCATCTTTAGCTTTTTCGTCTTCATAAGGAACCATAACAAGAGATTTATCTTTTGTAGGACAAACATCAACACAAACATTACAACCTGTACAATCTTGAATAGATACTTGAATTTTAAATTTATAATTACCCTTAATAGCCTTTCCAGTTCCATCAAGTAGATGATCTTGTACACTTTTTGGGGCATTTTGCACATCTTTGTCATCTAATAAGAATGGTCTGATTACTGCATGAGGACATTCAAATGCACATTGATTACATTGAATACAATTTTCTTCTATCCACATGGGAACTATATCTGAAATTGCTCTTTTTTCGTATTTAGTTGTACCATTTTCAAATGTACCATCTTCTCTGTTTGCAAAAATAGACACAGGTAAAGTATCACCTTTAGCAGCATTTACAACTTTTGCAAAATCTTCAACAAAAGGAGTTCCCATATAATCAGAATTAACAACTAAAGTTTCACTTTTATATTCTAACCATGAAGAATCAACTGTAACTTTTTCAAGTCCATTAGCACCATTTTCAATTGCTTCAAAATTCATTTTAACAATTGCTTCACCTTTACTTTCATAAGATTTTTGTGCAAATTCTTTCATATACTCTTTTGCTTGATTATATTCAATAACATTTGCTAATTTGAAAAAAGCTGATTGCATAATTGTATTTGTTTTAGTTCCTAAGCCTAAGTCACGTGCTAGTTTTGTAGCATTAATGACATAAAAATTTGCTTGTTTGTCTGCAAGTAGTTTTTTAACTCTATTTGGAATTTTATTTATTATTTCTTTTGCTGAATAAATTGAGTTAAGTAAAAATGTTCCTTTTTGTCGTAAACCATCAATAACCTCATATTGTTCTAAATAAACTTCTTTTGAACAAGCTACAAAACTTGGGTTTGTAACAAGATATGTTGACTTAATAATATTAGGAGAGAATCTTAAGTGAGATCTTGTAAATCCACCTGATTTTTTTGAATCATATGCAAAATATGCTTGAGAATATAAATCAGTCTTATCTCCTATAATTTTAACAGAATTTTTATTAGCTCCAACAGTTCCATCTGCACCAAGACCGTAAAATAAGCATTCTCTGACTTCATCAGAGGTAACAGAAATATTTTTTCCAACTTCAAGTGATCTAAAAGTTACATCATCGTTAATACCAACTGTAAATTTTTTCTTAGGATTAGAAGATGCTAAATTATCATAAATAGCTATAATTTGAGCTGGTGTTACATCTTTTGAAGATAAACCATATATTCCTCCAATAATTAAAGGCTGATGTTCTTCATCATAAAAGACACTTCTAACATCAAGATATAAAGGTTCCCCTAAAGAGCCAGGCTCTTTGGTTCTGTCTAAAACACAGATTTTATTCACCGTTTTTGGTAAAACATTCATAAAGTATTTAGCAGAAAATGGTCTATATAAATGTACAACTAATAAGCCTATTTTTCTATTTTCTTTTTTTCTTAAAAAATCAATTGTTTCTTTTATCGTTTCATTAGCTGAGCCAATACAAACAATCATATCTGTTGCATTTTTATCACCATAATAAGTAAATGGCTTATATTCTCTTTTTGTTACTTTAGAAATTTCTTCCATATATTTATTTACAATATCAGGTACTGCATCATAAAATTTATTACAGGCTTCTCTTCCTTGAAAATAAATATCATCATTTTGTGCAGTTCCTCTTGTAATTGGAGATTCAGGACTAAGTGAAGTATCTCTAAATTTTTGTACTGCATCATAATCTAATAATTTATCAAAAACATCATAAGGTAAAACTTCTATTTTATTTATTTCATGTGAAGTTCTAAAACCATCAAAGAAATGCATAAAAGGTACCCTTCCTTTAATGGCAGCTAAATGTGCAATACCACCTAAGTCCATAACTTCTTGGACTGAAGAAGATGCTAACATAGCATAACCTGTTGCCCTTGCAGACATAACATCTTGGTGATCCCCAAAAATTGATAAAGCATGAGTTGCTAATGCCCTAGCTGATACATGAATGACACTTGGTAATAATTGTCCTGCCATTTTATACATATTTGGAATTTTTAATAATAATCCTTGTGATGCTGTATAAGTTGTAGTTAAGGCTCCAACTTGTAATGAACCATGCACGGTTCCAGCTGCTCCTGCTTCACTTTGCATTTCTATAACTTTAGGAGTTGTGCCAAATAAATTCAATTTACCTTGAGCTGCCCATCTTTCAGTGTCATCTCCCATTTGAGATGATGGTGTAATAGGATATACTCCAGCAACCTCAGTAAAAGCATAAGAGACATATGCTGCTGCCTCATTTCCATCCATAGTTTTTAAAGTTTTTGACATATTTGACATAAATGATTCCTCTTCTTGTAATCAGACAATCTTATTGAATGAAAACTTAAATAAATATTAAGTGTGTAAGTTAATTATAATAATTAAATATTATAATTAACTTCTATTTTTCATATAATAAGTTATACTTATATTGCAATTATAAATTATTTAAATAAAGGATTTAGTATTCATTTTGATAAATTTAATGAAGAAATTCATATATTAAAAAAATTTTTCGAACTTTATTGTAAAGATAAACATAATAATCAAACACTCATAGAATATAAACTTACTTATAAAAAACAAACAATTAAGCTAAACCTTGATTTATGTAAAAATTGTCTAGAATGTATTAATTATTCTTTTGATAAGTTGCTAATTTGTCCACACGAAAAAAAACCAAGGTGTAGAGTTTG
>JADGEG010000159.1 GCA_016744485.1 Arcobacter sp.
GCTTGATAGTGAGTATTATCAACCTAAGTACAGCCAAATAGTAGAAAGTATCAAAAAATTTAATTATGATAGTTTAGCTAACATTGTAAATATAAATAAATCAGTTGAGCCAGGAAGTGAAGAATATCTTACAAACGGTATACCATTTATAAGAGTTTCAAATCTTACAAAATTTGGTTTATCTAAACCAAGTATTCATTTATCAAAAAATTTATTTGATGAAGAAGAACTAGAAAAATTACAACCTAAAAAAGATACAATTTTATTATCAAAAGATGGAACAGTAGGAATAGCTTATAATATTAAAAAAGATACAAATGTTATCACATCAGGTGCTATGCTTCATCTTATAATAAAAAACGATAATGTATTACCTGAATACTTAACACTTGTATTAAATAGTTTAGTAGTACAAATGCAAAGCCAAAGAGATGCAGGGGGTTCTATAATTAAGCATTGGAAACCATCTGAAATAGGAGAAGTTTTAATACCCATCATAAATAAAAACATCCAAACCAAAATAGAAGAAAAAATAAAAGAATCATTTTTATTAAAAGAAAGCTCAAAAGAGCTTTTAGAAGTGGCTAAAAAAGCCGTCGAACTAGCTATTTTAAAAGATGAAAAAAGCTCTTTTACTTACTTAGATAAATACAAATATATCTAATTAGTAAGTATTTAAGAATAAAATATTAGAGAAAAGGAAACAAATGACTATAAAACAATGTGTAAAACAATATGCACCTTTATTAAAAGAAGTTACACATATACCTGCTAAAGAAGTAGAAATACTTATAATGCATTTATTAGATGTAAATGTCATTTATTTACATCTAAATGAAGATAAAACTTTTACAAAAATCAAAGAATTAGAAAAACTTATAAATAAAAGAGTTAAGCACTATCCTTTAGAATATCTAACAAAACAAGTATCTTTTTATGGTGAAACCTTTATAATTGAAGACAATATTTTAATACCACGACCAGAAACAGAAATCTTAGTACAAAAAGCTTATGAGCTTTTAAAAAATATTAAAAACCCTAAGATCATTGAAGTTGGTACTGGAAGTGGTATCATATCTATAATCTTAGCAAAACTAATTCCAAGTTTACAAAGTATAGCTGGTGATATTAACGACGATGCTTTAAATTTGGCTTTAAAAAATGCAAAAAAGCATAAAGTAGAGCATCAAGTAGAATTCATAAAATCAAATTTATTAGAATATATTTCAAAAGATATCGCCCAATCTTTTGATATGTGTATATCAAATCCACCTTATATAGCAGATGATTATACTTTACCAGCAAATGTAAAATTTGAACCAAAAAATGCCTTATTTGCAGGAACTAAAGGAGATGAACTAATAAAAACACTCTTAAATCAAGTAAGTAATAAAAATATAAAATATTTTTATTGTGAATTTGGATATGATCAAAAATCATATATTATAAATTTTGCTAAAAAGTTTGATATAAAATCATTAGAGTTTTACAAAGATTATTCTAATTTTGATAGAGGATTTTTAATAGAATTTAATATAACAAACAATCAATAATAAAAGGATAAGAATGTTTAAAGAATTTACATATGACAATTTAGAAAATAGTAAAGTATTATTAGAAGAGAAATTATCTCTTAGTAAAAAAGAAATAGAAAAGCTTCTAAACATAAAAGAAAAAACATATCAAAACTTTATGAAACCATATCAAGAAATAGGGGAAGGGTTGAATGAATTTATAACTCCTATTTTTCATATGAATAGTGTAAAAAATTCTAAGCTTACACAAAAAGTTCAAGAAGAATGTCTTCCATTAATTTCTTTATATGAAACTGAGCTAGGACAAAATGAAAATATTTATACATCTATAATTGATATACAGTCTAAGGATAATATATCTTTAAATAGTATACAAAAAAAAGTTCTTGAAAATGAAATAAGAGATTTTAAACTATCAGGTTGTCACTTACAAAATAAAAAAAAAGATAAATTAAAAACTATTAATTTACAATTAAGCAACTTAGCAAATAAATTCTCACAAAATGTTTTAAATGCAACAAATAAGTTTGAGATGATAATTGAAGATTATGAAGATGTAAAAGAATTACCAAAATCTGATTTAAAAATAGCTAGTTTTAAACATGAGGAAAAAACGAAATATAAGTTTACTTTACAAATGCCTTCTTATATAGCATATATTACATATGGTAGCTCACGAACTAAAAGAGAAGAGATATATAAAGCATATTGTACAAGAGCTAGTGAAAATGAAAATTTAATAGTTGAAATTTTAAAACTAAAAAATGAAAAAGTTAAAATCTTAGGTTTTAATTCTTATGCTCATTATTCTTTAGAAACAAAAATGGCTTCAAAAGAAGATGATATAATTTCTTTTTTAGAAGAATTAGCAATAAAAGGCAAAATAAAAGCAAGAGAAGAACTTGAAGAAATAAAAAACTTAGCCCTAAAAGATGGAATTAAAAATTTCAGATCAAGTGATATGTCTTATTATTCACAAAAATTAAAAAAAGAAAAGTATGATATTGATGAAGAATATTATAAACCATACTTTGAACAAGAATCAGTTTTAAAAGGTTTTTTTGATTTTTTACATAAACTTTTTGACATAACATTCACTCAAGTTAGATCATCTTCTTGGGATGAGAAAGTAAAAGTATATGATTTAAGTACAAAAGAAAAAGTATTTTCAAGAATATATTTAGACCTTGAAGCAAGACAAGACAAGCAAGGTGGGGCTTGGATGAATAATTGGCATTCATTTTATAAAGATTCAAATGATAATATTCATCTTCCTACAGCTTATATAGTGTGTAACTTTTCACCCTCAACAAAAGATATACATTCTTTATTAAGACATGATGATATTGTGACTTTATTTCATGAAATGGGTCATGCTTTGCATCATTTAGTAAGTGATATTGAAGAACCTTATGTTAGTGGGATTTCTGGAGTTGCTTGGGATACTGTTGAGTTTCCTTCTCAATTTTTAGAATATTTTGCTTATGATAAACAAGTTTTAAAACTCTTTGCAAAACACTATGAAAGTAATAAAATTTTAAGTGATGAAGATATTGATAAAATAATTAAAGCAAAAAATTTCCAATCATCACTTACTATGATGAGACAAATTGAATTTGCTTTATTTGATTTTAGATTACATCAAAAATTATATACTAGTAAAGAAGAAGTTCAAGAATTATTAAATGATGTACGAAAAAATATTTCTGTATTTATTCCTCCTTCATATAACAAGTTTCAAAATTCATTTTCGCATATTTTTGCAGGTGGATATAGTGCTGGATATTATTCTTATAAATGGGCTGAAGTTCTAAGTGCTGATGCTTTTTATATGTTTATTGAATCTAAAAATATATTTAATAAAAAACTTGCATTAGAGTATAAAAATAATATTTTAAGCAAAGGAGGCTCTAAAGATATGGACATCTTATTTTATAATTTTGCAAAAAGAAAAGCAAGTGTTGATGCTTTATTAAAAATTGATGGAATTATCAGTTAAAATTAGCAATAATACATCTTATGAATAAAAATATTTTAAAGGACCTGTATAATGAGTACGATTAATAATGAAACTGTTTCAAAGTTAAATGAGGCTTTGACAAAATTAATAATAGGATATGAAGATCTACAAAAAGAAAATCATTCTTTAAATGATAATCTTACAAGCTTAAAAAAAGAAAAAGAAGCATTGATTTTAAAAGTTAAAAATTTAGAAAACAATATAAATCTTCTTAATAATACAAACAATGAAAAATCAACAAGTATGAATTCAATGCTTGGAAAAATAGAATCATTATTAGGAAATAAAAATAATTCTAGTACTAGCAACAATAATGAAAAAACTGTTGTCTTTGATAAGAAAATATCAAATCATAATGAAAATACTAAAGAAAATATTGATGAAAGTATATTAAAAATAAATCCAGAATCTGAAAATAAAATAGACTTAAATAGAATGGCATCTTTATTAAATGGCTTTAATAGTAAATAATGATTGCATCATTAGATAAAAATACACTATATGATACTTTTGAAGTTAATGATTTTAATTCTTTAGAAAATAAAATCGATATTATGGCACCTTCTTTAGTAGAATACTATTTATCTAATTTGTATTTTGATGAAAGTAAAATATATTTAAATAAACAAAATATAGAAAAAACATTATGTTTTGGAGAGTATTCTATATATTTTGATTACAATGATGAAATATTTTTAGAAATAAATAAGAAAAAATTAGACACATGTTCTTTATGGTAAAAACTATATTTAAAAGTTTAAAAAAATATAATAAGATATAATATATATAAAATAAT
>JADGEG010000009.1 GCA_016744485.1 Arcobacter sp.
GCTTATGAATACTTTAAAAATTTATATAAAGTTTGTGATGATAATATAATATTAACTACATATGCAATTGCAACCCCTATTAGGCTTTCTATGTATAAAGCAGGTTTTGAAATTTATGAAATTAAAACTTTCTCTAAAAAACATACTATAGCATTTAAAAGCAAACAAAATATAAATGCAAAATATATTGATATGATATTAAAACAAAATAGAAATACCCAAGCACAAGCTTTATTTGATTAAAACTTACTTAGTATTTTATAAATTTTTATTTTTACCTATATTACATAAGCTAATAGTACTTAAAAAAGGTAATTCTTTTATACTTTTAAATATAAAAGAATTATTTATATCTGTGAGTAATTCTTCCTTTGTCTAAAGAATAAGGAGTAATTTCAACTTTAACTTTATCATTTGGTAATATTTTAATATAATGCATTCTCATTTTACCAGATATATGACATAAAACCACATGACTATTACTTAATTCAACTTTAAACATAGCATTTGGTAATGCTTCTATTACTTTACCATCAATTACTATTACATCGTCTTTTGCCACTTTAACTCCTATTTTTACTCTTCTAATTTACTTAAAATTACAGCTTTTCCATTAATGACAGCTATTGTATGCTCATAATGAGAAGCTCTTAAACCATCTTTTGAAACTACATCCCAATTATTTTCTAAAATAATTGGTTCTTGCTCTTTTTGACAAATCATAGGTTCTAAACAAAATACCATTCCATTTTTAATTTTTGGACCAGCTTTAATATTAGATGTTCCTATATAATTTGGAATTTCTGGTTCACAATGAGGTTTTTTACCAATACCATGACCACAAAAATTAATTAATGGAACATAACCCTTATTTCTAATAAATTTTTCAATATGAGATGATAATTCTTTAAATCTCATACCTTCTTTTATAATAGAAATAGCATAATATAAAGTATCTTTAGAACAAGCAATTAAATCTTCATCTTCTTTAGAAATTTTTCCAATAGGCATAGTAATTGCTGCATCACCATACCAACCATCAATTTCACTTCCAATATCAAGTCCAAGAATATCACCTTCTTTTAAAACAATATCACTTGGAATGCCATGAATAATAACTTCATTTAACGATGTACAAACAGCGGAAGGGAAGCCATATAAACCTTTAAATGAAGGTCTTGCTCCTAGTTTTACTATAAATTCATCACCCATAGTATCAACTTCTTTTAATGTCATACCAGCTTTTACATTATTTTTTAAATAATCTAAAGTTTTAGCAACAGCCAAAGAGGCTGTTTTAAGTTTTTCTATTTCTTTTGGTTTTCTTAATGGAATTGCCATAAAAGCTATAATCCAACAGCACTTAATGTTTCATATTTATTCATATATTGTTGCGCTTCTATTTTTTTCATAGTATCAATTGCTACTTGAACAACAATTAAAACAGCAACTCCTCCAAAATAAAAAGGAACTCCCATTGCCTTTACAAAAAGCCAAGGTAATGTTGAAACTGATGCTAAATATAATGCACCCCAAAATGTTAATTTTCCTGCTACATCATTTAAAAACTCAGCAGTTGATGCACCTGGTCTAACACCAGGAATAAATCCACCTTGTTTTTTTAAGTTTTCAGAAATATCTTTTGCATTAAATGTAATTGATGCATAAAAATATGCAAAAAATACTACAAATAAAAACATAAAAACATTAAATGAATATGAAGTAGGAGATAAATAATCTGCTAAGACTAAAAGATATTCATTTTGTGTGCCTTGTAAAATAGTTGCAGGAAACATTAAAATAGCAGATGCAAAAATAGCAGGAATTACACCAGAAAGATTTACTTTAATAGGAATATAATTCATAACTCTTTTATTTTGATTTTGCATCATAACTTTTCTTGAATAAGAAACAGGAACTCTTCTTTCACCTAGTTCAATATATATAATAGAACCAACAGTAACTAAAATAATCATAATAATTGCAATAACTGTTAGAAAATTCATTTGACCATTATTAACTAAATCAATAGTTCCACCAATAGCACTTGGAATTGCTGAAACAATACCTGCAAATATAATTAATGAAATACCATTACCTATACCTCTTTGTGTGATTTGTTCACCAATCCACATTAAAAGCATAGTTCCTGTTAGCATAGAAATAGAAGATACTGCTATAAAAGTATCCATATCAATAGAAATTGCACTTTCACCACTTGTACCATTTAAAGAGTTTAGACCCATTGATACACCAATGGATTGAATAAGTGTAATAACAATAGTGGCATATCTTATAATTTGCATATACTTTTGCATACCATCTTTTTCTTTTTTCATTTTTCCAAGAGCTGGAAAAGTAGCAGCTAGTAACTCCATAATAATAGAAGCTGTAATATAAGGCATAATACCTAAAGAAATAATACTTAATCTTTCAATTGCATTACCACTAAACATATTTACTAATCCAAGGGCATTATTCGCATTTGTATCAAAAAATTCTTTTACAACATCTATATTAACTCCAGGAACTGGTACATATGCCAATAACCTATAAATAAATATAAAACCTAATGTTAGAAGTATCTTATTAATTAGATCCTTACTCATCATTAGTTACCAGTTGTTGTGACATTATCATCTTTGATATTAGTAAGTAATCCTTTAGCAGTTTTACCAATTAACTTAACCTTAGTAACACTTTTAGATAATTTATACACAGATTTAATTGTCTCAATAGTTAATTCTTCAAGTTGTGCAACTTGTTTAACTTTATCAACATTAATTGTATAAGGTTTAGATACTCTTGAAAAAAAACCAACTTTTGGAAGTCTTCTATGAATTGGTTGTTGACCACCTTCAAAACCTCTTTTGATTTTATATCCAGATCTAGATTTTTGACCTTTATGACCTCTTGTAGAAGTCTTACCCATTCCTGAAGCTTGACCACGACCAACTCTTTTAATTTTTTTTGAGCTACCATCTGCAGCTTTTAAGTTATCTAATACCATATTTATTATCCTTTTATTCTAGCTAATGCTTCAACAGTAGCTTGTACAAGGTTATTTGGGTTATTTGAACCTAAAGATTTAGCAATAATATCTTTAACCCCTGAAAGTTCAAGAACAGGACGAGCAGCCCCTCCTGCAATAAGTCCAGTACCTTCACTTGCTGGTTTTAATAAAATTTTACTAGCATTATATTTATGTTCAATATCATGAGCAATTGTAGTACCTTTAATAGATACATTAACTAAACTTTTAAATGCATCATCTAAAGCTTTTTTAATAGCATCTGGTACTTCTTTTGCTTTTCCAGTCCCAAATCCAATAGTTCCTTTTTTATCACCAACAACAACTAAAGCTGTAAATCTAAATCTTCTACCACCTTTTACAACTTTTGTTACTCTTCCAATTTTAACGATTGCTTCTTGAAAATCATCTTTATTAATTGCCATCATTAACCTTTATAATTTAATACCATTATCTCTTAATGAAGAAGCAAATGCTGCAACTACACCGTGATAAAGGTATCCATTTCTATCAAAAACTACAGATTTTATATTTGCTGTTTTTAATTTTTCAGCAAACTCTGCACCTACTTTAACTGCATTTTCTTTATTAACACTTAATTCTAATGTTTTTGAATTAATTGCTATTAATGTAGTACCATCAATATCATTAATAGCTTGAACACTTAAATATTTATTAGATTTAAAAATTGAAACTCTTGGTATCTCAGAAGTACCAAAAATATTTCCTCTTATTTTTTTCTTTCTTTTTAATCTTAAAGTATTTTTTTTTGCTATGTCTTTCATTCTACTCATAATTTACACCTTACTTCGCAGTTTTTCCAGCTTTTCTAACGATAACTTCGTCAGAATACTTAACACCCTTACCTTTATAAGGTTCTGGTTTTCTGTAGCCTCTTATAATTGCAGCACTTTGACCAACTTGTTGTTTGTCGGCACCTTTTATGTGAATTAGATTTTTTTCAATACTAACTTCTAATCCTTCTGGAATATCATAATTAATAGGATGTGAATAACCTAATTGTAATTCTAAAACTTTACCTTTAACAGAAGCTTTATAACCAACTCCATTAATTTCTAAAGTTTTTTTAAAACCCTTATCAAGTCCTATTATAGCATTATTTAATAAAGATCTATATGTTCCCCAAAAGGCTAAAGATTCTTTTTCTTCTCCAACTTTTCCTAAAACAATACTTTTATCATCAATTTCAACATTAACTCTATTATGTGTTTCAACACTTAAAACTTTATTAGATTTTTTTACATTAATAATAGAACCATCAACACTTACTTCAATTCCTGAAGGAATAATTATATGTTTTTTCCCAATTCTTGACATTATAGTCTCCCTACCAAACTGTACAAAGGACTTCACCACCAACATTGGCATCAAATGCCTCGTCGTTAGCTATAACACCTTTGTTTGTAGAAATAATAATTGTACCATAACCATTTTTGAAAGTTTTAATATCTTTAGAGTTTTTGTACACTCTTCGACCTGGTTTTGAAACACGTTTAATTTCATTAATTACACAAATTTCATTATCATTATATTTTAATACAACTTGTATCGTTTTTTTATTATTTTTACCATCAATTACTTTAAAAGAATTTATATATTCTTTTTTTTCCAATACAGACAATAAACCTACAACTGTATTAGAATGTAGCAAAGTAGTAACATCTAGTTTTCTTAATGCTGCATTTCTAATTCGAGTTATAGCATCTGCGATCATATCATTCATCATAGCTAAATTTCTCCTACCAACTAGATTTTTTAACGCCAGGTAATAAACCTTCGTTCGCCATTTTTCTTAAACAAATTCTGCATAAACCAAAATCTCTATAAACAGAATGTGGTCTACCACAAACAGAACATCTTGAATATTCTCTTACTTTAAACTTAGGTTTTTTTTGTTGTTTTGAAATAATAGATTTTTTTGCCATTATACTCTTCCTTTAGAAAATGGTATTCCTATTAATTCTAAAAGCCTAAATGCTTCTGCATCAGCTGTTGCAGTTGTAGCTATAGAAATATTCATACCGTGTGTTTTGATGATATCATCATAGACAACTTCTGGGAACATTAATTGTTCATCAAGTCCAAAATTAAAATTACCACGACCATCAAAACCATTTCTATTAAGACCTCTAAAATCCTTTACTCGTGGTAAAGATATTGCACAAAGTTTATCTAAGAAGTTATACATATTTTCACCTCTTAGTGTTACTTTAATGCCTACAGGATAACCTTCTCTTACTTTAAAACCAGCAACTGATTTTTTAGCAATTACTTTAACTGCTCTTTGACCAGCTATTAAAGAAATAGTATCTTGTATATTTTGTAATAATTTAGAATCTTTCATAGCTTCACCAGCACCAACTGAAATAACAATTTTGTCTACTTTAGCAGTTAATGTTTTGTTTTTAGAAAATTCACTTTCCAAAACTGGTTTAATATTTGCTTTATATCTTTCTAATAATCTTGATGCCATATTATTCACCTTCAACTTTTGTAACATTTGAGATATCAATAGGCATCTCTTTATTAACAAAACCACCATTAGGATTTTTATCTTTATCTGGTTTTACAGTTTTTTTAGCAACCTTACAATCTTTTACAAATACTTTTCTTTTATTAGGTAATACTTTGATAACTTCACCAATTTTACCCTTATCATCTCCTGCAATAATTTTTACATTATCACCTTTTTTGATTTTTAACTTAATTGCCATATTATAGTACCTCCGGAGCTAGTGAAATTATCTTCATAAAACCTGAATATCTCACTTCTCTTGCAACTGGTCCAAAAATTCTTGTACCAATTGGTTCTTTTTTTGCATCAAGTATAACAGCTGCATTATCGTCAAATCTAATTAAAGATCCATTTTCTCTTTGTATTTCTTTATGAGTTCTAACAATTACAGCTTTTACAACTTGACCTTTTTTAACCTTACCAGTTGGTAATGCTTTTTTAACTGAAGCAACAATTACATCACCAACAGATGCATATCTTCTTTTAGAACCACCTAAAACTTTGATACACATGATTTGTTTGGCACCTGTATTATCAGCTACATTTAATCTTGTAAAACTTTGAATCATTATTCAACTCCTTTTAAAAGGATAGTACTTAGTCTATATGATTTTGTTTTTGATAATGGTCGACATTCTACTGCTTTTACCTTATCACCAACACTTAATTCATTCTTCTCATCATGTATTAAATATTTTTTAAATCTTTTAACCGTTTTATGATATCTTGGATGTAAAACTGATCTAGTAACTAACACTGAAGCTGTTTTATCTCCTGATATTTTTACTACTATACCTTGAATCTCTCTTTTATGTGTACTCATATTTAGATCCTTCAGTTAGCTTTTATTGCAGTTAATGCTGTTTGAATTTTAGCAATGTCTTTTTTAGCCACTTTTAATTCAGATGTATTTGTTAACTGCATAGTTTTTTGCTTAGCTTTTAATTCAAAAAGTAGCACCTTTTTCTCTTTTAATAACACATTAAGCTCTTCTAAGCTCTTATCTTTTAAATCAGAATAAATCATTTTCACTATCTCTTGTTACAATTTTAGTTTTAAATGGTAGTTTATGTTTAGCTAAAGTTAAAGCTTCTCTTGAAAGCTCATCACCAACACCTGCCATCTCAAAACAAATTCTTCCTGGCTTGATATTCATAACCCATTTATCAACAGCACCTTTACCTTTACCCATTCTTGTTTCTAATGGTTTAGCAGTTAGAGGTTTGTCAGGAAATACCATAATCCAAACTTTAGCTTGTCTTTTCACTTTTCTCGTCATTGCAACCCTTGCTGCTTCTATTTGACGTGAATCAATTCTTCCATGCTCAACGGCTTTAAGACCTATATCTCCATAAGCTAAAGAATTAGCTCTTGATGCTTTACCTCTATTACGGCCTTTCATCATTTTTCTATATTTTGTTCTCTTAGGCATTAACATGATTATTTACCTCTTCTCTTTTGTGGTCTTCTTTTTGGTTTATCAGTTTCAGGTTTTTCAGCTAAAAGACCTTTTGCAAGTATTTCACCTTTAAAAATCCAAACTTTTATACCAATACAACCATAAGTAGTATGCCCTTCAGCAAAACCATAATCAATTCTAGCTCTTAAAGTATGTAAAGGAACTCGTCCTTCTAAATACCATTCAGTTCTAGCCATCTCAGCACCACCTAATCTACCTGAAACAGAAATTTTAATACCTTTTGCACCTGATTTAAGTGCATTTTGCATAACTCTTTTCATAGCCCTTCTAAATGCAACTCGTCTTTCAAGTTGTTGAGCTATGTTTTCTGCACACAATTGTCCAGATAATTGTGGTTTTCTTTCTTCTTTAATATTAACAGCAATTTCCTTACCTACTAAAGAAGCAAGTTTTGCTTTTAGCTTTTCAACATCTGCACCTTTTTTACCAATAACAATACCAGGTCTTGCTGCAACAATAGTAACTCTAACTTTTTTTGCAGTTCGCTCTATTAATGTTTGTGCGATTCCAGCATAATATAATTCTTTCTTAATAAACTTTCGTATTTTATCATCTTCAGAAATATTAGTAGGCATAGTAGAAAATTTTGGAAACCATCTTGAATCCCAGTTTCTATTAACCCCTAATCTTAAACCTATTGGATTGACTTTTTGACCCATTACTCATCTCCTTTAGTTACTTGCTCTACTATAATCATAATATGGGCAGTTGGTTTATGCCTAGGTGAAGCAGAACCTCTAGCTCTTGGAGTAAATCTTTTTAAAACTGGACCTCTATCTACTCTTGCACTAGTAATTACAGCATTTTCTGGTTCTAATCCAGCATTTGCCACAGCAGATGCTATAACTTTAGAAATAACTCCAGCAGCTTTATTTGGTGTAAACTCTAAAGATGCAATAGCATACTCAGCATTCATACCTTGAACCTCTCTTGCAATTAATCTAGCTTTTGTAGGAGATAGTCTTATAAATCTTAATATAGCTCTTGCCATTTTACCCTACCTTCTTCTGTACTGAACCTTTATGACCCTTAAAAGTTCTTGTCGGTGCAAATTCACCTAATTTGTAACCAACATGATTTTCTGTAATACTTACAGGTATAAAGTTTCTTCCATTATGTACATTAAAAGTTAAACCTATCATATCAGGTAAAACTGTTGATCTTCTTGACCAAGTTTTAATTGGTTTTTTATCATTTGCCTCAACTGCTTTAATAACTTTTTTCATTAGGTGTGCATCTACAAATGGACCTTTTTTTATTGATCTTGCCATCTTAAACCCTTACTTCTTTTTTCTTGAAATTATTAGTTTATCACTAGCTTTTTTCTTTCTAGTTTTATAACCTTTAGTTGGCATACCCCATGGAGTAACGGGGTGTCTACCTGAATTTGTCTTACCTTCTCCCCCACCATGAGGGTGATCAATAGGATTCATAGCAGATCCTCTTGTTTGTGGTCTGATCCCTAAGTGTCTTTGACGACCAGCTTTCCCAATTACCATATTTGAAAAGTCTTCATTTCCAACAATACCAATTGTAGCCATACAAACAGAAAGTATTTTTCTCATCTCACCAGATGGTAATCTAAGAACAACATACCTATTTTCTCTACCCATAATTTGAGCATATCCACCAGCACTTCGCGCTATTTGTCCACCTTTACCAGGTTTCATCTCAATATTATGAACCATCGTTCCAATTGGAATATTAATAAGTCTCATAGCATTACCTGGTAAAATATCTAAACCAGACTCGGCAGAAGATATTTTATCTCCAACTTTTAATCCACTTGGCTGTAAAATATATTTTTTATCACCATCAAGGTAAGTAATTAAACAAATTCTACAATTTCTGTATGGATCATATTCGATAGTTGAAACAGTACCTTCAACTCCAAATTTTAATCTTTTAAAGTCAATAATTCTGTATAATTTTTTAGCACCTGCTTGTTTATGTCTTGAAGTTATTCTACCATTATTATTTCTACCCGCTGTTGCTTTAATTCTAACAAGTAAAGATCTAAGTGTAGGCTTAGAAGTAATATCAGAGGTATCCATAACAGACATAAATCTTCTAGCAGGAGTAATTGGTCTAAATTTTTTTATTGCCATTCATATCTCCTTAAGCTGAAAGGTTCGCTATTTCAGCGCCTTGTGGTAATGTAACATAGAATTTTTTAAAGTCTGGTCGTTTACCAGTTTTACCTTTAAATTTCTTTACTTTCCCTGCTTGTCTTAAAGAATTAACTTTTAAAGGTTTAACTCCCCAATATTCTCTAAGAATCTCTTTTAAACTATTTTTTGTCATTCTAGTACTAGTTTGAAAAACAATTACTTCATTTTCTTGAAGTTCAATCGTTTTTTCAGTATATAATATTGCTTTTATATCTGTAATATCAGCCATCTTAAACCTCTTTTATTAATACATCAAGTACTGATTTTTCAATAAGTACTGAGTGATATGCAGAAATTAAGTAAGCATTTACTTCTTGTTTTTCTACCATATAACAACTTTTTATATTTCTAAATGCTAAATAAGTTTTTTCATCAATCGAATCAACAACTATAAGAGTATCTCTTTGATTTAATTCACTCATAACTCTAAGAGCATCTTTTGTTTTACCTGAGTCAATTTTAATTGAATCAAGCACAAATAAAGAAGATTTTTTAACTTGTTCGTTAATAGCAAAATTTAATGCTAAAACTTTTTGCTTCTTATTGATTTTTTGATTATAGTTTCGTTTCGTTGGTCCAAAAATTTGACCACCACCTACAAACAAAGGAGATCTTTTAGAACCCCATCTAGCACCACCACTACCTTTTTGTGCTTTTGGTTTTTTACCACCACCTCTTACTTCTGATCTGTTTTTAACAGATGCAGTATTTGATCTTTGTGCTGCTAAGTATGATTTAACATACAAATACAAATTATGTGAATTAATACTCTCAAATGACTTAGGTAATTCATTTGTTTTTACTATTATTGCATTACTCATTTAGCAATCCTTACTCTTCCTAATCCACCATTTGGACCTGAAATTGAACCTTTTAAAATTAAAATACCAGTTTTATCATCAAAAGATACAACTTCATTTTTAACACTATTTTGTACATTCCCATATTGTCCTGGCATTTTCTTACCTGGTTGTACACGACCTGGCCATTCTGCATTTCCAATAGAACCTGTTCTTCTACCCATTCTATGTCCATGAGATGCACGACCACCTGCAAAATTCCATCTTTTTACAACACCAGTAAAACCTCTACCTTTTGTATTAAAAGTAGCTCTTACAATTTTTGCTTTATTAAGTAAAGTTAAATCTAAATCACCAACATCAGTATTTGACACACTTGTTGTTGCAAATCTATTAAACTCTTTACTTAAATTATATTTTTTTTGTTTACCTTCAATTGTTTTATTCATCTTTTTGCCAGATGAATAAGAAACAATTGCAACACCATCAGTAACTTCACATACTTTTGTATCAAGAACTTTTAAAAGTGTAACAGGAATTGAAGGAACACAAATAGTTCTACTCATACCAATTTTTTCTACAATAAATTCCATATTATATTAACCTTTCTTATTATTCTTGACCCATAGATCTAACTTCTACATCTACTTCTGGGGCTAAATCTAGTTTCATTAATGAATCAACAGTATCAGGAGTTGCAGAAATAATATCTATTATTCTAGCATGAACTCTAATTTCAAATTGTTCTCGTGAAGATTTATTTACATGAGGACCTTTGATAACTGTATATTTTCTAATCTTAGTTGGAAGAGGTATAGGTCCTCTTAATTCAGCACCAGTACGCTTTATAGCTTCTACTATTGATGCAACACTTCTATCTAAAACTCTGTGATCATAAGCTTTTAGCTTTAATCTAATTTTTTCCATATTTTTCCTTTAAAGAACTCGTTAGTTGTAAATAAATACACTAAACATTGTTAAATGGACGGCGATTATAACTTAAAAAATATAGCAAGTCAAGTATTTAAACACTTTTCAATACAAATGTCTTATTTTATATCCTTTTTAAAAGGATAATATAAAAAATATAATAAACTAAGATGATTTAAAATAACATTTTAAAAAATTATTTTTATACTTTGCTTAAGTAACAATTCAAAACAAATTTAATATAATGGTAAAATTTTAAATATAATTTTGAGTATGAAGGTACAAATATGAAAATACTAATAGTTGATGATAGCTCCACAATGAGGAGAATCATAGGCAATGTTGTAATGCAATTAGGGTATAAAAAAGACCAGTTTGATGAAGCAGAAGATGGAGTTAAAGCATGGAAGTTATTAAATGAATCTAAGTATGATATAATCTTAACAGATTGGAATATGCCAAATATGAATGGTTTGGAATTAGTAAAGAACATTAGAAAAGAAGGTGGACATATAAAAACTCCTATAATAATGATTACAACTGAAGGTGGAAAAACAGAAGTAATAACTGCACTTAAAGCTGGTGTTAATAATTATATTGTAAAACCATTTAATGCAACTATATTAAAAGAAAAACTTGATGGAGTTTTAAAATAAATTTTATAAAAAAGTTATTACAAAAGGTTTAAATTATGAGTATGAGTCAAGAAGAAATAGAATCTTTAATGAATGGTTTGGATATTACTAATGAAGAAGATCCAGCAGAAGAAGAAACTACTTCAGCTTCAATGTCTGAAGATGATATCAATGATTTAATTGTAGAAACACAGAATATACAAAATCAACACAAAGAAGAAGACATTGAAACAGTTGATGATATACTTGCTAGCATTGAAGCTACAGAAGTTTTAGCAAATGATGAACCTACAAATGAACAAAATATAGATCAAGCAAATGATGAACCTACAAATGAACAGGATATAAATCAAGTAAATAATGAAGTTACAAGTAAACAAACAACTATTAAACAGACAAATTCTATTAAAGGTAAAAATGATGTTCATGAAGAACTAACCAAACAAAAAATAAATGCAGGCATTTTCCCTTTTCCTGCTAGTGATGACTCAAAAGTAGTAACTCAACTAAATGAAGTTGCAAATGATGCTGAAGAAAAAGCTGGACAAATCTTTGATGTATTAAGTAATATCTTAGAATATAATGATGATATGCAAACTAATATTCAAAAACTAAATAACTTCAATAAAACACAAATAGATATGTTAAATTCTTTAAACAAAAAATTTCCAGACATTAACATATTTACTAAAAATTTAAAAGAAGCTAAAGAAATAACACAAAATATTGATGATATATCTAAAAAAATAAATGAAGGAAATAATGAAATATTTTCAGCTATGGAACTAATGCAATTTCATGATATTCATAGGCAAAAAATTGAAAGAGTTATGTCTGTTATTAAAAAACTGTCAAGTTATCTAAATAATATTTTTGAAGATGATAATCCAGAAAAAGAATTAGTTGTTGCAAAACATATTGCAGGAGATACAAATAATGATTTAGTTAATGAAGATGATTTAGATTCATTAATCTCAGAATTTAACAAATAATTAAGGAAAAGCATGAATCAAGGAACATACCCTTTAGCAGCGGCTATGATTAATCAATTAAATAGGCTTGATATGATTTCTAATAATTTATCTAATTTAAATACAAATGGATTTAAACAAGAATCACTGGCACAAGGTACCTTTAATCATTATTTAAAAAAAGCAGAAAAAAATAATATTCAAACTACAAAAATTAATACCATTACAAATACTATTCCAAAAACTGATTCAAAGTTTATCAGTAGTAAGCAAGGTATTGTTGATATTACAGGTAATACTTTAGATTTTTCTTTAAAAAATAATAATACATTCTTTAAAATCAAAACTAAAAATGATGATATAACTTATACAAGAGATGGTGCTTTTAAAATATTAAACAATTTTTTAGTTGATTCAAATGGTAATTATGTTTTAAATAATGATAATGAAGCAATAGTAGCACAAGATGATTTTGTAAGTCAAATTTCTATAGTTAAAACGAATTTTAAAAACTTAGAAAAATTTCAAGATAATTTATATAAAACAAAAGATATAAAACAAATAATACAACTTGAACAAAATGATGGAGAATTATTGCAAGGTTCAATTGAAAAATCAAATATTAATGCTGTTCTTTCTATGGTTTCTTTAATCGATGCACATAGAAGATTTGAACAAGCACAAAAAGGAATATTAAGCATTGATGAGCTTAATCAAAAAGTAATAGATAAAATTGGAGGAAATACTAGATAATGAAAGCAAGTAATATTTCAGATTTATTATTTAATCAATTGCATTATAGAAGTGAAAAACAAAAAATTATTACTAGTAATATTTCTAATATAAACACACCAAGTTATAAAACAAAAGATTTAAAGTTTGAACAAGAAATACAAAAAATTAATGTGCAAAATGATTTGCAATTAAAATTAACTAATCAAAATCATATAAATAGCAAGTTAAATACGAATGCTACAAGTAAATTTAAAATTTATGAAACAAAAAACTTAGAAGAACAAAATGATGGTAATAATGTAAATTTAGACACTCAGATGAGCCTTATGTCAAAAAATAAAATTATTTTTGATGCCATACAAATGTCAATTAAAAAAGACTCGAGATTATTAAGATCAGTTATTGAATCTTCATCAAAAAATTAATTTAGGAATATACTAATATGGATCAACTTTTAAAGTTCATTAATAACCTTAATGTAGCTCAAAGAGCCATTATAATTGGAGGATTTTCACTTTTATTTATTTTATTAGTTGGATTATTAGTTTATTCAAATACAAAAGCACAAAGTAAAAAATTAAATTACACAATTGCTTCTAATTTAACTAAAAATCAAGTTATGTTAGCTAGCACTGAACTAGAAGCATCAGGCATTGAATTTTTAGTTATTGGAAATGGAAATAATCTAACATTAAAAACGTCAAAAGAGTTTATAAATATTGCAAAAATAAAACTTGTCACAAGTGATGCAGCTACAAGTAAACATGTGGGGTGGGAAATATTTGAAAAATCTTCTTTAGGTACAACAAATTTTGAAAATAAAGTAAAATATTTAAGAGCCCTAGAAGGAGAGTTGTCTCGTTCTTTAGAATCTCTTTCAGGAATATTAAGAGCAAGTGTGAAAATTGCTATTCCAAAAGATACGATATTTACACAAAAAAAAGCCAAACCAACTGCTTCTGCTATTATCTCACTAAAGTCAGGTGTATTTCTAACACAAAATCAAATTAATGGTATAAAAAACTTTATAGCCTCTGCTGTTACAAAACTTGACGAAAATGATATTAATTTAATAGATCAAAATGGAACATTATTAGAAAATTCTAAAAATGAAAATGACAATATTAAATCTAATACCCAAAATAAATATAAAGAAAAAATAGAAAAAAAATATGAAAATAAAATCGTTGAATTATTAGAACCATTTGTAGGTATTAATAAAGTAGTAGCTAGAGTTTCTATCGAATTTAACTTTATAAATAGGCATATACAAGAAGAAATATACGAACCAGAAGGAACTATAAGAAGTCAGCAAACCACAGAAAACACATCTAGCTCCCAAGGAAAAGATAAAGTATCAGGTGGAACTGCTGGAGTTGATAATAATATAGAAGAACCAGATGAAAATAAAAATGCTCCAACAAATCAATCATCTTCTGAAAATAGCAAAAATATTATAAATTATGAAATTTCAAAAAAAATTATTGAAGAAAAAAATAATAACTATTCTACAATTAAAAGAATTACAGCAGCTGTTACTTTTGATTCAACTGTATTAAAAAATGAAGAAAATACAGAACAGTTTTTGAGTTCAATAGAAACTCTTGTTCAAAATTCTATTGGATATAATAAAAAAAGAGGAGATAAAGTTTCAGTTAAAAATTTTACATTTTTAGTAGCTAATTCTTCAAATAATAAACAAACTATAAGCAAAGATGGAAAAATAATAATTCAAAATGATGAAGAACAAACAAGTGATACATTAACAATGATAAAATCAATTTTACAAGAATTTGGTGAATATATTCAATATCTTATAGCTATAATTTTATTATTTATTTTTTACAAAAAATTTATAGTAAACCATGAAGTAGTTATACTTGGTAATAATAAAACAAAAAATACAAATAAAGACAATGATGATGCAGTAGATGAATTTATGTCAGGACTAGAAGATAATTTTGACTTTACGACAGCTCAAGGACGATTAAAAGCAAAAATAAAAAGTCAAATTTTAAATAATATTGAAGGATTAGATGAAGAATCAGCTGCAAAATATGAAGTTTTAATAGAAGCAATTGACAAGGAAATAAGTAGTAGTCCTGAAGAAATTGCTAAAATGATTGAATTACTTCTTAGTGAAGGTAATACTAAATTTTCAAAGGTAGCTAATAATGATAAATAATAATGATATATTAAAAGGTATGTCAATGCTTGAAAAAATTGCTCATTTTTGTGTTCTTGTAGGTGAAGAATCTACTGTAAAATTTTTTCAACATTTACCTAAAAATCTTGTAGAAGATATTTCAACTGCAATTACTATGATAACTTCAATAGATAAAGATACTTCATTAGCTATATTAGATGAATTTCACTTATATACTAAATCTAAAGGTTTTATTAGTTCTGGTGGTTATGACTATGCAAGAGATATTTTATATAAATCTCTTGGTAAAAGTGAAGCGGATGAAGTATTAGCAAAATTATCAAAGATAAAATTAGCATCTCAATCGTTTTCTTATCTTGATGCAATAAATCCAAAACAATTATCTGATTTTATTAAAGAAGAATCTCCTCAAACAATAGCCGTTATTTTATCACATATGGATCCTCCACAAGCAGCTGATGTTTTAATGCAATTAGATGATGATATTAGAGTTAAGGTAACTATGCAGGTTGCTACTATTAAAGATGTTTCCCCTGATGTTGTAAGAACCATATCTGTAGTATTAGAAAAAAAACTAGAATCTTTATTATCTTCTATTGTAGATGTAGGTGGTGTTAAAGTTGTAGCTGATATGTTAAATAAAATAGGTCCAAAATCACAAGATATATTAAAAAATATTAATGGAATAGATACTGTTTTAGCTACAAAAATAAAAGAAAATATGTTTATTTTTGAAGATTTGTTACAATTAGATGGTGAATATATTATGAAAATATTGCAAAATGTTGACACAGGTGATTTAGCAGTTGCCATGAAAAATTCTACAAGTGAAGATTTAGAAAAAATAACAGGTGCTATGTCTTCAAGAGCATCAGCTAGATTTAAAGAAGAATATGAAATGTTAACGAAAGTAAAAATTAAAGATATTGAAATAGCTCAAAGAAAAATGCTTGATATTGCACAAAAAATGATTGAAGAAGGTACAATAGATAGAGATATGGACTCTTAACTATGGAAAAAAATAATGTATATTCTAATGCAAAAATTATTACAAATAATGAAGAAGTTAAAGAGTTTCAACTAGGTACTTTTGTTCAAAATTCATCTGATACAAAAAATATTCAAAGTCCTAATATAGCTTTAGCTGACAATAATACTAATCATGATTCTGTCATTTCATCTATTAAAGAATTATCCTCTCAATTAAATATAATAAACCAAAAAATAACTACTTTAGAGAATAATGGTTTAAATTCAAAACAAATTGACAAACAAGTTATAAAAGCAATACAAGATTTAAAACATTATGCAAGTTTTTTTGAACAAGCTACTTTTCAAATGGAATCAAAATTATTAAAAACTTCTATTTCTATTGCACAAAAAATTATTTCTATTGAAATAGGTGAAAATTCTTCTAAAATTGCTAAAGAAACTATTAGTCATTTATTAGACAAAATTAAAAGTGCTTCAAAAATTAAAATACATATAAATCCAAAAGATTATGAAGTTTTAAAATATGAATTAAAACTAGAATCTTTTATTGAGCTTATCTCTGACATTAATGTTACTATTGGTGGTGTTGTTATTGCAAGTGATTTAGGAAATTTTGATGGAAATATAGAATCAAAAGTAAATACTATACTTGAAACTTTAGATTCTGTCATATAATATTAAATAAATGTTATTTTTTATAAAAACTTTACTTAAAATTTAAACTTTATGCTATAATACCTCTAAAAAGTTTAAAATATGGATATTAGCGAAAGAGATTATGATTTATTAGTTGATACAGAAATTACTGTAGATGTAATGCTTGGAAGTGTACATATAACAATTAAAGAATTTTTAGAACTTTGTTCTGGTGACATTTTATCTTTGAATAAAAATGCAGGCTCAGGTGGTGATATTTATGTTAATAAAAGAATCATCGGAACAGGGGATATAATCGTTATAGATGAAAAATTAGCAGTTAGAGTTCAAGATTCAATGGACTCTGATAGTGTTGTTAAATATTTCTTTGAAGAAAGTATTTTAGGGGTATAATATGGCAGAAAATAATATTCAAGTAAACATGAAAAATGGTATAGATGGTAATGCTTATACTAATTCAATAAGTAATGATAAACTTACAAATTCAGATTTTTTAAAACTAATGATTACTGAATTAAAATTACAAGATCCTACAAAACCTATGGATTCAGCAAGAATGCTTTCAACACAAATGCAAATGTCTAATATAGAAACTAACTTACAAACTATCAAAACTATGGAATCTTTACAAAAAACATTTACACAATCAGCCTTATCAAATGCTTCATCTGTACTTGGGAAAAACATTGAAGATGGGGAAGTAGGTAAAAATGGTATTAATAAGGCTTATACTGTAAGATCTGTTGAGAAAACACAAGATGGTATATATTTGAAAATTCAAGAAATTTTATTTTTAAAAGATAATATATTAGATGAAAATGAAAAACTTATTAATTATAATATTAAAGGTGAAATTTTAGATGAAGAAAATAAAGCTACAGGATATAAGGTAGCTTTAAAAAACACAGGCGAAGTTATCAGTAAAGATGGTAAACCTGTAATTTTAGATGAAAATAATAAACAAGTAAGCAATAGTAAATATACTTTTAATGGTCAAGTAAGTCCAGTGTATTCGAGTGATTTATCATCAATACCATATGATAAAATAAGTAAAATATTTTAAGGATAGATTATGATTACAGGACTATGGAATGGAATTTCTGGTTTAGATTCATTTGAAAAAGCATTAAATGTGCATTCAAATAATATATCAAATGTTAATACAATAGGACATAAATCTGATAAAATAGTGTTTGAAGATCTGATGTATCAATCAAGAATAGGTAAAGGTTCTAATGTTCAAACAATTGAAAAAAATTTCAACCAAGGTAATATTAAAGTTACAAATAATCCTTATGATATTGCAATTAAAGGAAAAGGTTTTTTTATTATAAATGACCCACTTACAAATGAAACTTTTTACTCACGTGCAGGAAATTTTAAAATGAATTCTAATGGTACCTTAAGTACTGTTTCAAATATGAATGTATTGGGTTTATCATCTAAAAAAACAAATGTTGTAAGTTCTGATTTAACTACTATGTTTACTAATGATTATATTAATACTTTAGCATCAATTTCAATTGCAAATAATTCTTTTGCCCAAACAATAAATGCACGAACAACAAACTATAATAAAACTGCTGATAAATATGGAATTCATGGTCAAGGTTATAAAAGTTCAGGTTCTCTAATAGCAGATATTGAATTATTAATTGCAAATTATAAAGAAAAACTTAATTTATATTCTTCAAGTTCACAAAAAAAATCTCAAGAATCAAGTTCACAAAAAACTCAAATCTCTTTTGCTAATTATCTTGCAAATCTAAAATCTTCATCTGATTTTATGGAAATAAACATAAATGGTACAAAAATTAGGCAAAATTTTGACATAGATACACAAAGTACAATGAATGAGTTTTCTGATAAGATATCTAAAATTGCAGGAGTTCAAGCAAATATTGATGATAATGGACTTTTAATTATAGATTCACTAATTCCAGGCCAATATTTAAATATACATTCTGCTTCTATTAATGATGATGCTCCTAGTATAGAACATATTGTTGTAGCCAAAAATGGTTCAGGAATAGCCTTAGTAAATAATTCAAGAGATGCTTTAAAAATAGCTTTAGAAAAAGCAAATGCAAAGTTATTAGAAATTACAAATACAATTTCTTTAACAAATGAAAAAAATTTAGAACTTAATGATATTCAATTAAAATTAGATAATTTAAAGCTTTCAACATCAGCTTTTGGTGACATTGAGATTAATGATGGTTTTATTTATTCTAAAAATGCTGGAAATAAATTTTTATTAGGAAAAATACAAACAGCATACTTTAATAATCCTTTAGGACTAAAAGCACAAGGAACTAACTTATATACAGCTAATAAACAGTCTGGTAATGCTATTCATGCAAACAAATTAAATACATTAAATTCAAAAGCAATAGAATTAAGTAATACAAAATTAAGTGAGAGTTTAGTTGATTTAATGGTTTATCAAAGAGCATTTGAAGCTAGTTCTAAATCAATTACAACATCTGATGAATTTTTAAAAATTGCTATACAATTAAAAAAATAATTAAATTGAAAATTATAGTGTTTAAATATTAGTGTTTAAAATAAAACAAACATTAATATTTGAACATGAGAGTGTTTAAAAATTTATCTAAAGGATAAATCATGATAGGAGCTTTATGGACTGGTATATCAGGACTAGCATCACAACAAACAGCATTAGATAATGAATCGCATAATATTGCCAATGTAAATACAGTTGGTTATAAGGCATCAAGAATATCATTTGCAGATCAAATGTATCAAGATAAAATCGGAAAAGGTTCAAAAATTCTTGATGCTGAAAAACTTTATGTACAAGGAAGTCTTAAATTAACGGGAGTATCTTATGATATGGCTCTTAATGGAAGAGGATTTTTTACTGTAACAAATCAAACTGCAAGAGGAACAGCTGAGACATATTATACAAGAGCTGGTAACTTTAGAATGGGTGATAATGGAAGACTACAGGATGCCGCTGGAAATGAGGTTCAAGGCTGGGCTATGACTCCTATTGATCAATTAAAAAATGTTACAAGTACAAATCCAAATGTAAATGTTTTTTCAGGAGATTATAAAAAATTATTAAGTTCTAAAATAATAAAACACTCAACTTATATAGAAACTATTACATCAAAAGCTACAGATTATATAGAAACAGCAAGAGCTGATTCTGAGCTGGTTTTTTCTGGTTATGGATTAAAAAGTGCTTCAGCAAAAGTTAATGATATAGAAGAATTAATAAAAAACTATTCAACTTGGCTTCAAAAATTAAAAGATACTCCTGATGGCTCATCAGCTACTTCAGTAGCACAAACAACACAGGTTAATTTTAAAGGAACAGCTTTTAAAAAAGATGGAGATCAAATATATGTATTTATTGATGGAAATAAATATTCACAAAACTTTATACCAGTTACAACAACTTTAACTAATCTTACTACAAATGATTTAGATGGTGATGGAACAGCTGGCACAGCTGAAGATCAAAATCTAGCAGCAAGTAGAATAGCTACATATAAAGCTTTAGCAAATAAAATCTCTGAAATACCTGGTTTAGTAGCACATAATGTAATAGATACATACGATGTTGCTACAAATGCTTTTGAAAGCGAAGATACATTTAAAAAAACTACATTAGGTACTGAAGTATTAAATGGTATGATTCAAATTACATCACTAATGCCTGGGAAACAATTTAAAATAACAGAAGTTGCTGAAATGTCGGGTTCTACATTAATACAAGGTGAATATAATCAAACTGCAAGTGCAACACAAGCTTTATCTGGTTCTGGTATTGGAGCATTAGAAACTGCAAGAGATGCACTAGCAAAAGCAATTACAGGAAATCAAAGAAATGTTTACACTTTAAATGATTTAAATTTAGATGCTACTGGAGCAGATGATTTTACTTTTGAGTTTACTGTATATGATAAAGAATTACGAAAAACTATAGGGCTTGGACCTATTACTTTAACAAATATGAGTGATATAGATGATTTTGTTGCAGCTTTAAATCAAGGTGGAAGCACTGCTAATACTGCATTAGAAAAAGAATTTAAGACTTACTTTACAGCAACTAATGTTAATGGTAATTTAGTCATTGAAACAAATGATAAAAATTATGATGTAGAGTTTTCTTCAACCTTAAAAGACACTACGATTCCTGCAAGTATACAAATAATAGATAAAAATTCTGATTATTCAGGAAGAAAAGGTGCTGGAGCTGAGTTTATTGAAATAATCACTAAAATAGATCAAACTTCTTCAAAAAATGGAATGCAATTAAGACTAGATACTTTAAATATATCAGATGCTGCTTTTGGTGAGTTTCGTGTTGACAGTTCTGGTTTAATTACTATGAAACAAGATGGTGCAGAATTTGCTATAGGGCAAGTTGCTATTGCTTTGTTTAATAATGTTAGAGCATTAGAACCTAGTGGGGATAATTTACTTAAGAAAACTACACTATCAGGTGAACCTGTTTATAATCTTAATAATGAAAGAAGTTCTAGTATTCAAGGTAAAACTTTAGAATTAAGTACTGCTGATTTAAGTGAAAGTTTAGTTAATTTAATGGTTTTTCAAAGAGCTTTTGAAGCAAATGCGAAATCTATTACAACATCAGATCAGTTATTAAATACATTAATTAATTTAAAAAGATAATATAATAATTAAGGTTTTATCCT
>JADGEG010000160.1 GCA_016744485.1 Arcobacter sp.
TAATAAAACTATATTTATAGTATTATTAACAATACAAAAGGTATTTTATGTTTTCTACATTTCAACATAATGAATTTGCAAAATTTAATATAAAAGATTCAACAGAGATAAAGAAGATTATTTTCCCTGAAGTCTTAGGTATTTTACAAACAGATTCAATTATAATAAATGATAATATCATGTTATATAAGAATGACTTTTTGATAAAAAAAGATATATCTTTTGAATATGATTTTATTTTTAATGGTATCACCATAAACATATCATTGGAAGCTGATTTTAAATATAAAAGTGAATTATCTGATTTTGAGATGAATGTACAAAAAAATCATACTCTTCTAACTTTTGTTCAAGAAGAGCAAGGGCACATTATTCATAAAAAAGATAGTATGGCAAAAACTATTATCATATTTATAAAACTAGATTTTTTTAAAAATATGATGAAAGAAAATAAATCAACACAAGATATTATTAAATATATAGAAGATACAAAGTACTCTAAAATATTAAAATCAAATATTACAAATATTAAAACAAAATTATGTGCTTATGATATATATTCAAGTAAAGATGAAACAAGTTTAGATTTAATGTTTATAGAGAGTAAAGTTATGGAAATTATTGTTTATGAGTTTAAAGATTTATTGACTCATAATGATAAAATCCTTCAAAATGAAATAAAATTTAGTAAACAAGATATAGAATCCTTACACTTGGCAAAAGAACTATTAATCAACAGATTTATAAATCCTCCAAGCATTAAAGAACTATCAAAATTGGTCAAACTCAATGAATTTAAATTAAAATATGGATTTAAAAAATTATTTAAAATTTCTCCATATAAATTAACACTTAAATATAAACTATATGAAGCAAAAAGGTTACTAGATACTGGAGATTATAATGTTAATGAAGTTGCTTTAGAATTAGGATATAAACAAACTCATGGCTTTTCAAATACTTTTTTTAAACAGTTTAATATTAGGCCTAAAGAGTTTATGAAAGATAAAAATTTTTATTTTAATGATTAGGATATTCATTTTTATATTGATGATTACTAAATTTTCACTAGTAGTAGTATTTTCTATTTTTCATCAAATCTTTAGGTAATATCCCAAACTTTCTACTAAAAGCAGTAGTAAAATTTGCTGTAAATTTATATCCTATATGTTGTGCTATTTCATTTATATTCATGTCTCCATCTAACAATAATGTTCTTGCTAAAATTAATCTATAATTTATGAGCATATTATGAGGAGTTGTTCCGAATATTATTTTAAATCCCAATTTTAGTTTAAAATCATTTATTGCTACAAGTTTTGAAAGTTTCATTATGCTTGGTGGATTTTGCATATTTTGTATTAAAATCTCTTTTGCTTTTTTGATAGATTCAATATCTTGAATACTTAATTTTAATTTATTTGTATTTAAAAAATCATTTTGATTTATAAATAACTCTTTAAATTCAAGATAAATTAACTCTAAAACTTTTGATTGAAGAAACATATCATTTATTTCTCCCTCAAAAGGAGAGTTATTTATATCTTTTAACAATAGTTGTGTTTGATAATTTGTTGTTTTATGAGATAATAATTCATTGCAAATGTCTTTTTGAAGTGAATTTAATAAATTATCTTTAATTCTTCCATTAGGTATATTTTGAGTTAAAAAATCTTTTTTTATAACCAGACCAATTGTATTTGTAGTTCCTTTTTTTATTGAGATTTTACTATTTTCATCTTTTGCTAATAGCATGTTCGTGATATTATTTGATGTTTTTATCTTCAAATTCGAGATATTACTTATCACATTGCTTTGACCTTTTAGATTATAACTTAATACAATTCCGTTTATAATAGCATTTGAATAAGCTAATATATCATCTTTACTTGTTAAGTCTGCTTTAACTAAAAATAAATTTTCGTTCACCTCTCTTTCTATAATTGTTCCAGAAAGTTTTTCTGTAAAAAATATCATTGAGTTACTTTTATCGTTATTAAATTTATATGACATATTATTTAAAGACATTAAAAACTCCACTTTTACAAATATAAATTATACCTAACAAAGGTTTATTGTTGATTTTGATAATTAATATTAAGTATACTCTAAAATAAATAAATTTAAATTTAAAGGTGAAAAATGAAAAAACAAAATAAAATAGTTTTCTCTCTAACCGTAGCAATGATATTGGTAAATAATATTTATGCAAAAGATACAACCAATCTAGGAGCGTTAACTGTAATTGCAAATAAAGTTGAGGAGAATATAAAAGATATTCCTCAAAGTATAACAGTAATAAGTGATGTAGAGATAGAACGAAGAGGAATAAAGAGTGTACAAGATTTAATCAAAGAGATTCCCAATCTTACATCATCTTTTTTAAACTCTGAAAAGGTAAATTTTAGAGGTATAAATACATCTTTTTTTACAAATACAAATCCTGTAGTAGTTTATATAGATGGAATTCCGCATAGTGATATGTATGGCTTTGATAAAGCAATATCAAATGTTTTAAGAGTAGAAGTACTAAGAGGTCCACAAGGTGTAATTTATGGAAAAGATTCTATTGGTGGTGTTATAAATATAGTTACAAAAGAACCAACAAATCAATTAGAAGGTAGTATTTCAGCCCAATATGGTACGAATAATTTTCAAGAAACATCAATAGATTTTAGTGCCCCAATAATAGATAATAATCTATTTCTAGGATTTAATGGAATCATATCAAAAAGTGATGGATATGCTAAAAATATCCACCCAGACCAAAGTGATAATGCAAATGAAAAGCACTTAGTAAACGCAAAATTAAAATATAATGTAACAGATGATCTTACTATAAAATTAAGTATAATTAATGATAAAGATACCAGATATGGGATAGAGGGAGGTATAGTTCAATCCTCTGAAAATATAAAAGATTTTAAAAGAAAAGATTTTAAAAAGGTATCTTACGATGAAGATATATATGTAAAAACAAAGTCAAATGCTCAAGCTTTAAATATAACTTATCATTTAGATGATATGACGTTTACTTCTTTAACCACTCATAAAAAACTGGATTCAGATATCAGTATGGATGCTGATTTCTCTGATAATAGTTTATATGCTAATTTTATAACATTTACAAAACAAAGAACAAAAAATATATCTCAAGAATTTAGACTGTCAAATAGTAGTGATAAGTTTAGATGGTTAGCTGGATTGTATTATGAAAATAATGTACAAAACAATGACAGATATGGTGCAATTTTTCCTGCTTTTATGATGGGTAATCCATTTGGAGCTGGGGTCGATGTTGAGATGAATGCCGTATCTCAAAAAAACAGTGATACAGTAGCTGTATTTGGACAAGTTGTAATCCCCTTTTTAGAAAACTATGAACTAACTCTTGGGGGAAGATACCAACAAATCAAAAAAGAAATTGATTTGGATTTTTTTATGTTACCTACAAATACAACAGGTACCAAAATGTACTCTTTAAATGAAGACAATACTTGGAATACATTTTTACCAAAAATTGCACTATCTTACAAAATAAATAATGATTTAAACTCATATTTTAGTGTAGCAAAAGGATATCTTCCTGGTGGATACAATCAATTTACAAGTAGTGGGGAAGAATCAAGAAATATGTTTAATGCACAAAAGTCAACAAATTACGAGATAGGTTTAAGAGGAGATTTATTAGATAAACAACTTTATCTTGCATTAAGTGTTTTTTATATGGATATACAAGATATTCATGTAAATAGTTTTGATACTCAAACAGGAGCTACATATGTTTCGAATGCAGGAGAAGCTTCTTCAAAAGGAGTAGAGATAGAACTAAACTATACTATAAATGATAATTTTAGAGTTGATAGTTCAATAGGAATCATAGAAGCCAAATATGACAAGTACAAAGGGAAAAATGGCAATAAAATAGAGATGACACCTTCTCATACTGTAAATATAGGATTGTCTTATTCAAATATCAATGGAGTATATGGAAGATTTGATATAAAAAATCAAGGGAAAATGTACTTTGATGATGTAAATACTATGAAAGAAGATTCATATACTACAGCAAATATAAAAGTTGGATATTTATTTCATGACTGGAATATATACTCTTATGTAAGAAATATAACAGATGAAAGCTATATCACAATAGCAAGCCCTATGCCTACAGGAACAGTATTGACATTTGGAGAAGGTAGGTTTGTAGGAATTGGTGCTAAATATACTTTTTAATCCCTTTAAAATAAAAGAAAATCCTTTTAGAATAATAATAGGTATTGATAAATAATATCAATACCTATATACTCTTCTTTTAA
>JADGEG010000161.1 GCA_016744485.1 Arcobacter sp.
CTACTACACCTTGTTTATTTTTTTTATCATTACTTTTATTGATTTTATTTTGCCAAGATGAGGGTATTTCTATTTTATAATAACCAAACAATGAAAAAGCAAGAACTACAAATATAAAAGCAAAAGAAAATAGTACATAAGAATTTTGAAGTGCTACTTGTAAGTTTGCCCCAAATAGTCCTGCAAGTACACCTGCTATTGTATAAGCTAAAGACATAGATAAAACATATACCAAAGATAAGAAAAAACCTCTACTTGCAGTAATTTGTTTTTTTTGTGATGCGCTTATTATAATAGAAGATAAAATAGGAATCATAGGGAAAACACAAGGAGTTAAAGATAATAAAAGTCCAAAACCAAAAAAACTAGCAAGAATTAGTAAAAGATTTCCTTCTTTTAAAGAATTGGTAATTAGATCACTTTCATTAAAATCACTTGTATCTTTTGTTTGTGTATTTTTATTTGCTATAATATTTAGTTTTTCTAGCTTGTCAAGTGTGTTAATTTTACTAAGGTCAAGGCTTATTTTATTAATCATTGGAGGGTAACATAAACCTTTTGTTGAACAGCCTTGATAATGAAATTCTACATCATAAATATCTGATTGTAAAGTGTTTTTTAATAAAGAATAAGGAACCTCAATTTCTAATTTTTTAAAATGCACATTCATTTCTTGATAAAAAATAGCTTTTGGTAAATTAAGTTTAGAAATTATATTTATACTATTTGTTGTATTTGGTTTTTTAATTAATACTTTTAATTTATCATGATAAGTATATATTTTTTCACCTAATTTTAACTGTATGATTAATTTATTTTCTTTTTTCTTAAAGCTTTGTTGTAAAGCATCTTCTGGTTCTAAAAACTTTTGCTCAATAGCAAAAGATGATATTATAAAAACGAATATTAATAAAATATTTTTCACTTATTACCTTTAACTTCTTTATTGATTTTAAGAATTATTTCATCAAAATCTTTAGTATATGCAAAACAAATACCAATTTTACAAGCTAGATATTGTTCTGCTTTATATTCTTTTTTTAATAAAAAAGAATAATTTGGAATAGTTTTATCTAATAGCATATCTTTTTCTGCCTTGAGTATTATATATTCTTGTGTATATGCCAAATAAGTTCTTAATAACCAAGGTGAACTTGTAGTATTTTGTGTTAAAGATAGGGAATTATTTTCTAAGGTATTTTTAACTAAATTTTGTAATTTTAAATCATCGTTTAAAGATGCTAGTTTTAAAAAATTATCTAAAGCATTTGCAAAAGAGCTTTTATAAGCACTATCATAGATACTTACATTTACTTGAAATTCATCATCACTCATATACCATTGTTCATTTTTATGAAATTTTTTAATTAATTCATCATTTAGTTTATTTGCTAGGCTTAGATATGTTTTATTTAATGAATAATCATAGGCTTTTAATAAAGCTGTAATTAAAAATGAATAATCTTCAAATAAAGCTTTAACTTTAGGAATATTTTTTTTAAATTTCTGATGATATAAAACATCATTTATGTATAAATTTTTTACTAAAGTATCCAAATGTTTTAATGCTTTTGTATTATACTTATCTCTTATCTTACCAGCTTCAAATAAAGATGATATATACATGGCATTCCATGATGTTAAAATCTTCTCATCTATGAAAGGATATACTTTACTAGAGCGTAATTGTTTTAAATCATTTTTTATTTTTTTTAAATTATTTAAAGTTATATTATCTGACATATAAGGATTATTTAAATTGTTTTCAAAATTACCATCTTCTCTTATATTAAAATATTCAAAAATATTTTCTATTTCTTTTTTACTATAATTTAATTCTTCTAAATACTTAAGTGTTTGTTTATAATCAAATACAAAATAAGCACCTTCTTCTTGTTTACCATGCAGTAAACTATCAGCATCACTTGCACTAGATAATAAAAAATCATTATTAAATCTTATATTAACAAAAGAAATAATTTCATCAACAATATTTTTATAAAAGTCATCTTTATTTAACAAATAAGCCTTAGAATATGCACTTAATAACTCAGCATTAGTATATAACATTTTTTCAAAATGAGGTATCATCCATTCTTCATCTACACTATATCTATAAAAACCACCTTCAATTTGATCGTATATTCCGCCTCTTGCCATGGCTTTTAACATTTTATTTGCCATACTAAAGGCTTTTTGGTTTTTAGAAATATTATATATATCTAAAAGTGTTATGATACTTGAAGCATGGGGAAACTTAGGCTGCATTCCAATGCCATGATTTTCTTCATCATAGTTTTCTTCCAGATTTTTTACAAATTTTTCAATTAGATTATTTTTAAGATTTACTTTTGCACTTTGTTTGTTATTTGTATTTTTTAAAACTTTTTCAATTTCATTTGCACTTTGTATTACTTTTTTAGGATCTTCTTCATATATACTTTGAATTTTTTTAAGTAAGTTTTTAATACCAATTCTTCCATATTTATCGTCTAGTGGTATATAGGTTGCTGCAAAAAAAGCTTTGTTGCTTGGAGTTAAAATAATATTCAAAGGCCATCCACCACTTCTATTATTAAGGATATTGTGAATATCTTGATAATATTTATCTAAGTGTGGCATTTCTTCTCTATCAACTTTTATAGATATATAATTTTTATTTAATATTTTTGCTACTTCTTCATTCTCAAAAGATTCTTCTTCCATAACATGACACCAGTGACAAGTACTATAACCTATGGATAAAAAGATAAGTTTGTTTTCTTTTTTAGCTTTTTGTATTAAACTTTGACTCCATGCTTTCCAATTAACTGGATTTGATGAATGTTGCTGTAAATAAGGCGATTCCTCATTAGTTAAGTCATTTGTAAATTTATTTTGTGCTTGTGTGTTGTTTATCATAATAATACCTATATAAATAAAAATTAATTTCATTGTTAAACTCATAATAGCTTCCCATAATAACAAATTTTACCTAAAATATGTTTTACTGTTTGCTTGTAATTCTTTCGCACTAGCAACACCTTCTTTGATCTTTACTATTTTTGCATTTTTAAAATACATAATAGTAGGGTATACTTTTATTTTAAACTTATTGATCAATGTATTTTCTTGTGTTTCTTCTACTTTATGTAAAAAGATATCATCATCTTTAATATATACAAATTCATTAAAATTCTTAGTCATTATCTTACAAGGAGGACACCATGATGCAGAAAAATAAACAATAAGATTTTCATTGTCTAATATTTCTTGAAAATCCCTATATTCATCAAAACCACTATATGTAAAATATTTTGGTTTTTTTAACTCATGTTGGGCAAAGAACATAACAATAATCAAAATAGAAACAATTTCTATTACATAATACTTTCTAATTCTATTCCCCTAGTTTATAAAATTTATGTGTAGACTTTGTTAAGGTAAAATTCTTAAATTTTTATTTTTAAGATTTTTTTTTGTCTTTACTTGCTTTTTGTAAAATAGCTATTACATCATCTAAGTTTTCATATGGAATATGAGACTTCCATGCTATTTCTTTACCATTTAAAGAAATTCCAATACTTACTATATCATGTGAACCCTCACCATATGGTTCATTTACATTTGAAATTGATATTATTCCTTGTTTTGTACCGTGTAAGCTAATATTTCCTATTTCTTGACTTGTTGACATAATTTCTCCTTAGTTTTATATACATAATTTAACAAAACTAAGCTTTTATTTGATTTAAAACTTACCAAGGTTTTAAAGTATTATCATAATTTTTTGTTTTTTGTCTTTGAAGTAAAATAGGAGTTTGTTCTTCATTTAATTTATGAAGCCATTTTTTCTCTTCTAAATTTGAAATTTCATTTTTTTGTACTGTTTTATTCTTATTTTTTTGTTTACTTTGATTATCGTTATTCTTTTTATCATCATTTTTATTGTTTTGATTTTTTTTATCTTTATCTTTTTTGTTTTTATTCTTATTGTCATCATTTTTATTGTTTTGATTTTTTTTATCTTTATCTTTTTTGTTTTTATTCTTATTGTCATCATTTTTATTGTTTTGATTTTTTTTATCGTTATTCTTGTCTTTTTTTTGCTTTTTCTTTTTTAATGCTTTTGTTACAAGTTCTAAGTTTTTCTTTGTTTCTTCTTCATTTTCTTTAATTTGTAATGCTTTTTTATAAAACTTTTTAGCTTCTTCTAATTGATTTAATTTAACAGAAGTATTTCCTATATTATGAAGTTTTTTAAATTCTAAATTTTTATTATCTTTTGTATTGATACTTTTGTAAG
>JADGEG010000162.1 GCA_016744485.1 Arcobacter sp.
TTTTGATGAGATAGATTCAGGTATATCAGGTGATATTTCTCAAAAAATGGCAGAAATTATGAGTAATATGGCTGCGAATATGCAGGTAATCACTATAACTCACTTACCTCAAATAGCATCAAAAGGAAAACAACACTATAAAGTATATAAACGAAATATTAATAATAACATTGATACAATATATCTTATGCCTACTTTAGAAAATGCTTTTGTTTCCTCAACTATTGTAAGAGAGATTATAAGATTTAAAGGTAAATATACTCACCTTATACCCAAAGAAGTTAATAAATGTATATAGTAATAGAAGGTATAGATACAGCTGGTAAATCAACACAATTAGATATTTTACAAGACACTTATAAAGGTGCTATTTTTACAAAAGAACCAGGTGGAACTAAGTTAGGACTTAAATTAAGACAAATGGTTTTAAATGGCGAAGCAAAATCAAAAATAGCAGAAATGTTTTTATTTTTAGCAGATAGAGCTGAGCATATAGAAGAATGTGTAAAAAATAATTTAAATAAAATGATTATTAGTGATAGAAGTATTATAAGTGGTATTTCTTATGCTTCAAGTACTTCAAGTTTAGATATTAATATTTTAACATCTTTAAATTTAATAGCTACAAGTAATATTTTACCAAGTCATATTATAATACTTGAGTTAAGTAAAGAAGAATTAATTAATCGTTTAAGTCAAAAAAAGCATGACTTTATAGAAGCAAGAGGAATTGAATATTTATTAAATATTCAAAGTAAGATGAAGGAAATTGTAAATTTATTAAATTTAAATTATATTATTATAGATGCAAGTTTAAGTATAAAAGAAATTTCAAAAAAAATTGAGGGTTTTATAAATGAGTGATAATAAAATACAAAGTTTAAGAGGCATGAAAGATATTGTAGATGATGATAGTGTATTGTATTCATATTTTATTAAACATGCCTCAAGAATTTCTAGTAATTATGGTTTTTCGTATATTCAAACTCCTATTTTAGAAGAAACATCTTTATTTAAACGTTCAGTTGGAAATAGCTCAGATATTGTAAATAAAGAAATGTATCAATTTATTGATAAGGGTTCTAATGATGTTTGCTTAAGACCTGAAGGAACTGCTGGTGTCGTTAGAGCTTTTATTCAAGATAAAAAAGATAGAGCAGGAAAAGTTTGTAAATGGTATTATCATGGTTCCATGTTTAGATATGAAAGACCTCAAAAAGGAAGATTAAGACAATTTCACCAGTTTGGTGCTGAGGTATTTGGACTTTCTAGTGTATATGAAGATGCAAATATCATTATGATGTTAAAAAGTATTTTTGATTTTTTTGGTATAAAATATACTCTTTTATTAAACTCACTTGGTTGTTCTTCTTGTATGCCAGAATATAAAATAAATTTGAAGTATCACTTAAAAGATTTTAAGGACAAACTTTGTGAAGATTGTCAAATAAGAAGTAAAACTAATCTTATTAGAATACTTGACTGTAAAAATGATACTTGTAAAAGTTTGTTAAAAGATGCTCCTACAATAACAAATAACTTATGTTCTTCTTGTGATGTAGATTTTAAAAAACTAAAAGAGATTTTAGATTTTAATAATATATCATACAAAATAGACTCTAATTTGGTTAGAGGTTTAGACTATTATTCAAAAACAACTTTTGAATTTATATCAAACGAAATAGGAGCCCAAAGTGCAATAGCTGGTGGGGGAAGATATGATAAGTTAGTAGAATTCTTAGGAGGAAGACAAACTCCTGCTATTGGTTTTGCTATTGGAATTGAAAGACTTTTAGAGTTAATTAAAATAAAAGAAAACAAAAAAGATACCATATATATGGGTGTTTTAGATGAAATTTTTTTAAATACTTTAGTAAAAATAGCATCTAAAAAAAGATCAAATACAAAAGTAGTTTTAGAATATATACCACGAACACATAATAAACATTTTAAATTAGCTCAAAAAGCTAATGCAAGTATAATAGCTTTACTTGGAAGTAATGATTTAGAAAAACAAACAATATATATAAAAAATTTATCAAATAATGAAGAAAAAACTATAAATATAGAAGATTTTTAATTTGGAAGATTATGGCATTGGTATTTGGTCTGATGATAATTTTCTAATTGAAGATGGTTTACTAAAAGTTAATTATTCAAATAAACCTGCATTCATAGATATGATAAAAGAAATAAAAAATAAAAACTATAAAGGTCCATTACTTTTTAGGTTTCCTCATATTAATCTTAAACAAATAAACAAACTTTATGCAACTTTTGAAAATGCAAGTAAAGAGTATAATTATAAAGGAAAATTTAATGCAGTTTTTCCTTTAAAAGTAAATAATTTACCAAACTTTTTACATCCTTTAATTAAATCAGGAGAAAAGTATTCTTATGGTTTAGAAGTAGGAAGTAAAGCAGAACTTTTTATTGCTATGGTTTATAATAAAATTGGCTCACCTATTATCGTAAATGGTTTTAAAGATGAAGAGATGATTCATTTAGGTTTTATTGCTAAAAAGATGGGTCATCAAATAACTTTAATTATTGAAGGTATTAATGAACTAAAAAGTATTTTAAAACTTGGCAAAGAAACAAAATTAAAATTTCCCAATATTGGTTTAAGAGTTAGATTATTTAATCAAGGAATTGGAACATGGGCAAAAAGTGGAGGAATTTATTCTAAATTTGGTTTAAGTTCAACAGAAATTCTTGAAGCATATGATATTTTAGAAAAAAATAAGATTTGTCAGTATTTAACTATGATACATTTTCATATTGGTTCTTCTATGAATACTATTAAACCTTTAAAAAAAGCATTAAAAGAGTCAGGAAATATTTATGCAGAATTAAAAAATTTAGGTGCAAATAATCTAAATAGTATAAACATAGGTGGAGGCTTAGCTGTTGAATACTCACAATATAAGAGAACAGTTCAATATGATTTACAAGAATTTGCAAGTGATGTTATATTTACACTTCAAAGTATTGCTAATAATAAAAATGTAGAAGAACCAAATATTTTTATAGAATCAGGAAGATTTATAAGTGCCGCAAGTAGTGTATTAATAAGTCCAGTACTAGAGCTTTTTTCAGGTGAATATGATAAAGAACAGCTAAAATTAAAAAAGAAAAACCCACCATTAATTGATGAATTAAATGAATTATATTTGGATATGAACATAAAAACTGCCTTAGAATATATGCACGATAGTATAGATCATTTAGAATCATTATTAAAACTTTTTGATTTAGGATATATTGATTTAGAAGATAGAAGTAATGCTGAATTATTAACAAATTTGATTATAAAAAAAGCTATTTATTTACTTGAAATTGATGATTATGATGAGCTGAAAAAAATAGATCATAAGATACAAGAAAAATATCTTTTAAATTTTTCAATTTTTCAGTCTTTACCAGATGTGTGGGGTATTAACCAAGAATTTCCTATCATGCCAATTACACACTTAGATAAAAAGCCAACAAGGTCTGCTTCTTTATGGGATATTACTTGTGATAGTGATGGAGAAATACCATTTAATGATACAAAACCATTATATTTACATAGTGTAAATTTAAAAAAAGAAGATTATTATCTGGCTTTTTTTCAAGTAGGAGCTTATCAAGATGTTCTAGGTATGAGGCATAATTTATTTTCAAATCCAACACAAATTAATGTTGTGTTTGAAAAAAATAAAATAAAATTTAAACAAATTATTAGATCACAAAGTATTAGCGATATATTAGATGATATAGATTATAATACCTATGAGATAAAAAAAATTTTTAAAAATTCTTTAGATAATAATACATACAAAATAGTAAAATCCTATTTAAAAGAAAATTCTTATTTAAAAACAACATGGAGTTAAAGATGAATGAAGAAAGTAATAAAATTGGCTTATGGGAACAAATAAAAGAAGATTTTTGTGTTCCTAAGGTAAATGATCCTGCTTTAAAATCTAATATAGAATTAATATTTAATTACCCAGGAGTTTGGGCAATAGTAAATCATAGAATTGCAAATAAATTTTATAAAAAAGGTTTTAAATTAATATCTCGTGTAATTATGGGCATAACACAGTTTTTATGTAATATGGATGTTCATCCAGCAGCAACTATAGGAAGAAGAGTTTTTATAGATCATGGTTTTGGTGTAGTTATTGGTGAAACAGCTATTGTTGAAAATGATGTTTTAATTTATCAAGGTGTAACCTTAGGTGGTGTTTCACTTAATAAAGGTAAAAGA
>JADGEG010000163.1 GCA_016744485.1 Arcobacter sp.
GTTAAATTTTTTTTAATATAATCTATTTTTAGTATCATCTCTGTCTATATTTATACAAGTCCACTCTTCTCCTAAGTATTCTGCTATAAACTCAAAAGCCCCATCATCATTTGGTGTAACAGATTTAAATCTTAATAATTTTTGAAAAAGTTTTATAATTGTCATTGTGTTCCTTATCTATAATATTTTATTTTATATTAAAAAATTTATTATAACTATTTAAGGCTTTATTAGCTATTTTAAACTTAAAATATTAACTTAAATTAAACGGATAATGTATGAAAAAAACTTTTTTTAATAAAATATTTACTTCAAAAGAAGCTCTTTTATATATCATGAGTATTTCTATGATTATATCTTTTTCTGCTTGGATGAGTTTATTAAATAACTTTACAATAGAAGTAGCATCTTTTAACGGGAGCCAAATAGGAATACTTCAAAGCCTAAGAGAAATACCAGGGTTTTTAGCTTTTAGTGTCATCTTGGTACTTGTATTTGTAGCTCAACAAAAACTAGTGTATATATCTATTTTAACTCTTGGACTTGGAACTGCTTTAACTGGATATTTTCCCCAAGTCTTAGGTCTATATATTACGACTATTATTATGTCTTTAGGCTTTCATTATTTAGAAACACTAAATCAGTCCTTATCTTTGCAGTGGATTGAAAAAAAAAGAGCTCCTCTTGTTTTAGGAAAGATATCAGCTCTTAAGTCTTTTACTGGTTTGTGTGTATTTGTTTTAATTTACATTTTGATGAACTATTTAAATCTTTCATACAAATATGTATATTTAATCTTTGGTGGAACATCTTTTTTTATAGGGCTTTTTGCTTGGTATTTGTTTAGTCATTTTAAAGAAACTGTAGTTCAAGATAAAAAAATAAGACTTAAAAAAGAATACTGGCTATTTTACGTACTTACTTTTTTTGCAGGGGCAAGAAGACAGATATTTGTAGTTTTCGCTGGTTTTTTATTAGTTGAAAAGTTTGGAGTAGATATTCATAATATGGTAATATTATTATTTGTTAATTCTGTTTTAAATATATTCTTAGCTCCTAAGATAGGAAAGTTTATTACAATATTTGGGGAAAGATTAACTTTAAAGTTTGAGTATTTAGGTTTGATTTTTATTTTTATTTCTTATGCTTTTGTTCAAAATATATATATAGCTTTTATTTTATATATTGTAGATCATTTATTATTTGCTATGGCAATTGCACTAAAAACATACTTTCAAAAAATAGCAGACCCCAAAGATATAGCAAGTGCTAGTGCCGTTTCTTTTACTATTAATCATATAGCTGCTGTATTTTTACCATTTATCTTAGGACTTATTTGGCTACAGTCTCATTCTTTAGTTTTTATAATTGGTGCTTGTATTGCTATTATATCTTTTTTATTAGCTTTTTTAATACCAAAAGAGCCTAAACAAGGCTTTGAAACTATATTTAAAGTTTAAAATATATCTATTTCATTTTTGCTTTTTAAATAAAATACTGCAAAACAAGTATAATCATAAAAACAGAAAACAATGTTTCAACTGTTATAATAGAAGACATTAATTTAACATTTCCTCCTAATTGTCCAGCAAGTACAAAAGCTGATGGAGCAGTTGGTAGAACTGCAAATATGATTAAAATTGAAGTCATTTGTTTATCTAAATTAAAAAATACACATAAAGTATACATAACAATAGGACTTATGATAAATTTTGCCACATTTGATGTAAATATTTCTTTTTTTGAAGATTTGATTTCTTTTATTACTAAACCAAAACCAACAGATAATAATCCTAAAGGTAAAGCAGCCTGGCTTAAAATCTCTAATGTTTTATCTATAACCACAGGAATATCAAAAGATAAAAAGTTAATATTTCCTCCAATAAAACAAGCAATTATTAAAGGATTTGTAATAATAGATTTTAATACATAAAAAAAAGTCAGACTATTTTTATTGACATAAAAAGCAAAAACACTTATACAAATAATATTTATATAAGGAATAACAAAAGTTAAAATAATAGCAGCTAAGACCAGACCTTCATCTGCAAATATAGAATCAACTAAGGCTAGAAATACATAAGTATTAAATCTAATCCCCCCTTGAACAATAGAAGTAAAAGAACTAGCTTCAAATACAATTATTTTATGAATTATTAGTAAAACAATCAAAACAATACTTATCATCAGTAAAGCTGTTAATACAAAATATATATTATTGCTTGTACTAAGTGATGCTGATGATAATTTATATACTAATAAAGATGGCATCAATACATAATACGTAAGCTTATCTGCTCCTTGCCAGAAATCATACGATGGGAATTTGATCTTTTTTAAAAAGTATCCTATCATGATAAGAGAGAATACAGGTATTAAAGCTGAAAAAATATGTGTCATTTTAGTATCTTTGATTTAAAATTTTAAACAAAAAAATAAAAGTATTTCTTTAAATCATAGTATTAAAAAGTTTAATAAAATACACTTAAAAAGAAAATCGCTAAGATATTTTTAGATATACTTGCACTCATGAATAAACTTTTAAAAAAAATATATGACTTTAATGAACTCGTTATGTTTAAACACTCAATTTTCTCTCTTCCTTTCATTTTTATTGCCATGGTAGTTTCTGCTAAAGGTTGGTTTGGATTTAACTTACTAATTCTTGGAATAATAGCCACCTTAGGAGCTAGAAATTTTGCTATGGGTTTTAATAGGTATGTAGATAGAGATATAGATGCCTTAAATCCTAGAACAAAAAACAGACCAAATGTCGATGGACGCATTAATAGTAAACAAATGTTGATTTTTATTATTATAAATGCTTTTATTTTTATAACTACTGCATATTTTATTAATATCTTAGCTTTTTATTTAACTTTTCCTATTTTAGTAGTCATTGCATCGTATTCATATTTTAAACGATTTTCATTTTTAGCACACATTATTCTAGGTATTTCTCTTGGTGTTGCTCCAATTGCTGGAGTAGTATCTGTTCAAGAAAGTATTACTTTATGGTCTGTATTTTTAAGCTTAGGTATTATATTTTGGGTTGCTGGTTTTGACTTGATTTATTCTATACAAGATATTGAAGTTGATAAAAAATTAGCCTTGCATTCAATTCCTAGTAAATTTGGTATAGAAAAAACTATTCTAATATCAAGAATTTTTCATATCCTAAGTATCCTTTTTTGGTTATGTTTTGCATCTTTTTCAAATGGTGCTTTATTTTCTTATATTGCTGTTGTGTCAAGTGCTATTATACTTATGTATGAACATATTTTAATAAACAAAGATTTTAAAAATATAAGCAAAGCATTTTTTGTCGTGAATTTATACTTAGGGATTATTTTCTTTATATTTATAATATTAGATTACATTTAATCAAATTTTAATCAAATCACAGATATAATGCCAACTCTTTTTATGGAGCCATAGCAAAGTGGCTAATGCATTGGATTGCAAATCCTTGATCCCCAGTTCGACTCTGGGTGGCTCCTCCAACACTTAATCTAATAAGATAACTACTCCCCCCACCGCCATTAAGTTAAGCATTTCCCCTTTTTCTATCAATTAACTAGTTTTCAATATTCTTTTTCTTTCTTTTTAAAAAGTTTATAGAATTTGTGGCTATTGTTGATTTATGTATATCTTTATCAGCCTTGGTTTTGATTTTCTATTTGGTCTTATAACAATAGTATTGGTTAAAAATAGTTTTTCCATTAGTTCTAGCATATCTTCTAGTGGTTTATTTTAATAGAATAGATCAAATACTTTATGTTTGATAACATTAAAAGACACTGCTTTATTTACTTTTTGTATATATTTATTATCTTTAGTTTTTTCTTTTAATTCTTCATTTATATCATAGGTAAGAGCAGATTCATAATTTGTTAAAAATATAGTAGCAAAGAAATCTTATTTTACAGCAAGTGCTGATTGTCCTGTAAAGTTTTCTAATCCTAATCTATTTTTTATAAGATAAAAATATGTCTAAATACCCCATCTTAGCGAGTACAACTCTTTAAAATCTGATGTTTGTAAAATATTATTATTAAGCACATTGGTTACTAATACTTCCACTTCACCGTTATCTAAAATCACTTGAATAAATATAAGTTTCATTTTGATTGGAATGCCAGCTAGTTTTAATGTATCTCGTAGGTGTTTAGGTGCATTTATATCTAATATAATATCTTTTATTTCACAATGTTTATCAAATAAAAATTTAGCTTTTGAGAAA